>DAOUQK010000261.1 GCA_030625695.1 Paracoccaceae bacterium
GAGGCGGCAAACGGCGGCTGGTCGCGTTTTGCTATGGCGTCTATGGCAAGGGTGCGGCCCACCGCGTCGGTCAGGGAAACGTCCTCGGACCCCAACGGCGAAATTAGTGAAAATAGCTGTGTGCGAGCTTCGTCAACAGTTATCATTTTACCTCGTAACGCCCTGATTTACCGCCGTCTTTCAGCACCACATGAATGCCACCAATCTGCATCGCCTTATCCACCGCCTTGGCCATATCATAGACCGTCAGTGCGGCGACGCTGACAGCTGTGAGCGCCTCCATCTCAACCCCGGTCTGGCCGGTGGTTTTGACCGTCGCGGTAATGCGCACGCCGGGCAGGTCCGGGTCAAGGGTCAGTTCGACCGCCACTTTGGTCACCGGCAGGGGGTGACACAGCGGAATCAGGTCCGGAGTTTTCTTGGCCCCCATGATACCGGCCAGGCGGGCAACCCCTAGAACGTCGCCCTTTTTTGCACGCCCTTCGGAAATGATTTCAAAGGTTTGCGGCGCCATGCTGATGTTTCCAGCGGCGACGGCCACGCGGGAGGTGACGGCTTTGTCCGAAACATCGACCATATGCGCCTGGCCCTGATCGTCAAAATGGGTGAGTGTCATCACATTCCCTCCGCAAAGACCGGGTTGGCCAGTAAATTTCGTGTTGCCTGTTCCACGTCCGGTTGACGCATCAGGCTTTCGCCAATCAGAAAGCTGCGGACGCCAAAACGTGCCATATCGCCCAGGTCGGACGGCGCAGAAAGTCCGCTTTCCGAGATGATCATCCGATCCAGCGGCACATGTTTTGACAGGCTTCTGGTCACATCAAGTGAGGTCTCGAAGGTGTTGAGATTGCGGTTGTTTATACCGATCAGGGGGCTTTTCAGATTTGCGGCGCGGGTCAGTTCATCCATATCGTGTACCTCGATCAACACATCCATGCCCCAGCTGAACGCGGCCTGTTCCAACTCGGCTGCCTGAGTGTCGCCAAGGGTGGCCATGATGATCAGGATGCAGTCGGCCCCAAGCGCGCGGGCCTCGGCGACCTGATAGGGATCATAGATGAAATCCTTGCGCAGAACCGGCAGATCACAGGCGGCGCGTGCATCGCTCAGGAACTGTTTGGCACCTTGAAAGCTGGGCGTATCCGTCAGCACCGAAAGACAGGTCGCCCCGGCGTTGGCATAGGCCTGCGCCAGCGTGACGGGATCAAAGTCGGCGCGGATCAAGCCTTTGGAAGGGCTGGCCTTTTTGATCTCGGCGATCAGGCCATAACCTTCTCGGGCCGCAGTGTGCAGGGCGTCCTTGAAAGGGCGCACAGGAGGGGCTGCATTGGCCGCGGCCTCGACTTGTGCCATTGGCTTGGCCTGTTTGTCGGCAGCGATCTCTTCCAGTTTATAGGCTTTGATCTTGTCCAGAATAGTTTCGGTCATGTGTCACCTTGGGTGATTTTGGCAAGGGCTTGGATTTTGGCAGAGGCAGCACCACTGTCGATACTTTGACGGGCGATTTCAACGCCTTCGGGCAGGTCTGTGGCCACGTCTGCCACCACCAGTGCAGCGGCGGCGTTCAGCAACACAGCGTCGCGGTAAGCAGAGGGTGCGCCGCCCAACAATGCTTTGAAAGCTTTGGCATTTTCAGCTGGCGACCCGCCAAGGATGTCTTCGAACGGATGTACCGGCAGGCCGGCCTCTTCCGGGTGAAGCTCAAATTCGCTGATTTCCCCATCTTGCAATGCGGCAACCCAGGACACCCCGGCGATGCTTAATTCGTCGGTGCCGTCGCTGCCATGCACCAGCCAGGCGCGGATCGAGCCAAGCTGCGCCAGGGTTTCGGCCATCGGGCGGATCAGATCGCGTGAAAACGCGCCGGTCAGCTGGCGTTTGACGCCGGCGGG
Source organism: Paracoccaceae bacterium (assembly GCA_030625695.1). GTDB lineage: Bacteria > Pseudomonadota > Alphaproteobacteria > Rhodobacterales > Rhodobacteraceae > NVQY01. The sequence goes on from DAOUQK010000261.1 coordinate 1,893, forward strand.
GTTGGTCAACGGCCCGAGGATGTTGAATATAGTGCGGGTGCCAAGCTCGGTCCTCACTGGTCCGACATGGGCCATGGCAGGGTGGTGCATGGGCGCCATCATAAAGCCAATGCCAACTTCTTTGATAGCTTTTTCAACTACTTCCGGGCCGACCATCACGTTAATGCCCAGTTCCCCCAAGGCATCCGCCGCCCCGGATTTGGACGACAAGTTGCGGTTGCCATGTTTGGCGACAACCACACCGGCACCAGCCACCACAAAGGCGGTGGCAGTGGAAATATTCAACGTGCCCTTGCCGTCACCGCCAGTGCCGACGATGTCCATCGCCCCATCAGGTGCGCTGACCGCGTGGCATTTGGCGCGCATCACGGCGGCAGCAGCGGCGTATTCGTCAACCGTTTCGCCACGTGTGCGCAGCGCCATCAGCAGCCCGCCAATCTGGCTGGGTGTGGCTTCGCCGTCAAACAGGATGGCAAAGGCGGTTTCGGCCTGGGCGCGCGACAATGGCCCGTCGGCGGCGGCGGCGATCAGAGGTTTGAGGGCGTCACTCATGCGGGAACTTTCACAGAATCTTTCACTGTATCAAGGAAGTTTTGCAACAAGGCGTGGCCGTGTTCAGAGGCGATGGATTCAGGGTGGAACTGTACGCCGTGAATTGGCAGATCGCGGTGTTCCAGCCCCATGATGGTACCATCGTCCAACTCGGCAGTGATTTTCAGACAATCCGGCAAGGTGGCGCGATCAACCACCAGCGAATGATACCGGGTGGCGTTGAACGGCGATGGCAGCCCGGCAAAAAGACCGGTGCCAGTATGGGTCATCTGGCCCAGTTTGCCATGTACAATCTCATGACAGCGCACGACCTGCCCGCCAAATGCCTGACCAATTGTTTGATGCCCAAGGCAGACGCCCAGCAAAGGCGTGCGGGTTTCAGCCGCTGCCGCCGTCAGTTCAAGGCAAATTCCCGCTTGATCCGGGTCACATGGCCCGGGTGAGAGCAGGATGGCCGACGGGTTCAGAGCCATGGCTTCGTGCACATTTAGGGCATCATTGCGCCGAATTACTAAATCTGCGCCTAATTCGCCCAGATAATGCACCAGATTATAGGTAAAACTGTCATAATTGTCGATTAGCAGCAGCATTTTGCAATTGGCGTCCCGGGGGGCTGGCGGGACAGGCCCGGTCAGCGGTATAAGAGGTGGACATACATGTTCAGAGCCTCGCCCCAGCGTCAAGGGGGGAGAGTGTGGACTGAGGACGATCCCGGGATGGCCGACCTGCCGCATAAGACGGCGCAGGGCAATTTTTGGGTAAGTTAACGAGCAGGCAAAACAAGAGGGGCATCAGATTATGCGCGGATTTTTAGGTGGGTTGGCTATTGGTCTGGTGACTTTGGTGCTTGGCGTCGTGGCTTTGACTTGGTTTTCACCGGCCCCGCCCCGGCCTGATGTGGCAGTGGATGCGCCGGTTGCGATAGGCAATGATCCGGCCCGCGCAGGTGGGGCAGGGGTTGTGGCGGCGACAGCTGACAATGATCTGATCCAGATGGCCCCTAAGGGCATTGACGATCCAAACGGTGACCAGACTGGCGGGCAAGACACGCTTGCCCTGTTGGACGACGCCGATACCACCCCGGCGGACAAGCCGGTTGTTTCGGGCGCAACACCCGGCCTGACCGATCCGGGGGCGGTGCCTGCGTCGCCTGATATCAACGTCGAGGCGGATGTGCCGGTTGCCACCACGGCCCCGGCCAGCGGATTGAACGCGCCCCAAGGTGACGGCGAGCCGGGCACCCCAACCAACCCGGTCCAGCCGGTGGTGTCCGATGGAACCCAGGCCGGATCGGGGTTTGGCAGCGGCACGGCCGAGCAGGATGTAGCGCCAGTGATTGCCGGTCAAAGCGACCCGGTGCCCTCATCGCCAAGCGGTGCTTTGGTTGATCAGGCACTGGTCCCGGCTGCCAAGGCAGACCGGGCTCCGGCGGCTGTGTCGCAAGGCGTTGCAGCACCAGATGCACAAGCGACGGCCAGCCCGACAATCGCAACTGCGCAAGATACACGGGAACCGCTGCCAGAGGTGTCGGACAGTCGTGATACTTTGCGCGATACCTTGCCTAGTGCACAGGCTTCACTCCAGACTCCAAACGCCCCGACAGCAGATCAATTGCCGGTGGCAGATAACCAATCCAGCAGCGCGCCATCGGCGCAAAGCGTGGCGGTTGCGGGCCTTACCCCAGCGCCACCAGTGCCAGAAGTGAGCCAAAGCGCGCCGGTTAACCCGTCCAAGCCAAGTGGCGCACAGATTGCGACCACGCCTTCGGCGCTACCCGTGCTGTCGGGCGTTACCGCGTCAGTTCCTGACGTGGATCAAAGCGACCGGACGGTGCCGGCCGTGCCGGAAAAGCCCGAAACACCCAACCCGCAGGTCGCCAGCCTGCCACAAGCCGGGAGCGATCAGAGCGCCCGTGGACCCACCATTGGCACAAGGGTAACCCCCCTGACCGAGCGGAACGCCGCCGGTGTGGGGACCATTCAGCTTGCCGGGGATCCTGCACCAGGGACGACACCAGAAGCGCAAGGCGCTTTGGAAAACAAAGCCCTGCCACCGATTCAGGCCAATGGCGAAGCCTTTGAAAACCCGGATAACCGCCCGCTTATGGCGATTGTATTGATAGACGATGACACCAGCCTGGGGATCGAAGCCTTGGCCGAATTCCCCTATCCGGTCAGCTTTGCGATTGATCCCAGCGACCCGGACGCAGCCGCCAAAATGGCGCGCCATCGGGCGGCAGGGTTCGAAGTGGTGCTGATCGCCAATCTGCCCCGATTGGCAACGGCGCAGGACGCCGAAACCTCATTGTCGGTCTGGCTGAACGACTTGCCGGGTGCGGTGGCTGTGCTGGAAGGCACTGGCACTGGCATTCAGGGCAATCGGGATCTGTCCGGGCAAGTAACGGCAATTGTCGATCAACGGGGCCTGGGCCTTATCATGCAGGCGCGTGGGTTGAACACGGCCTTCAAGCTGGCGGCGCGTGATGGGGTGCCAGCCGCACTGGTATTTCGCGACTTTGACGGTGCCGGGCAGACGCCGGTGGTGATGCGCCGGTTTCTGGATCAGGCGGCGTTTCGGGCAGGCCAGCAAACCCGTGAGAATGGCGGCGTGATCATGCTGGGGCGGCTACGTCCCGACACGATCTCGGCTTTGTTGATCTGGGGTATTCAGGACCGCGCATCGCGGGTTGCAGTGGCACCGGTTTCGGCGGTTCTGATGCATTCCCGTTAACTTGCCACGACGGGTGGGTTGGAAAATTTGAACCTAATATAGGTGCCACCGCTGATGCCCATCAGGCCCAACAGCGTGGCGTCAAATGGCGGCATTAAGAGATCGGCAAACACCGAATGCAAAAACACCATGGCCAAAATCAGGGTCCAGGCGACGATTTGCAA
>DAOUQK010000014.1 GCA_030625695.1 Paracoccaceae bacterium
AAGGCAATCTGGCTGACGCTCGGTTATTTCACGGCGATGGAGGCCCTACAGGCAATAGGTTATACCGTAGTCGATGAATGCGGTTCATCCACGAACCAGTCTGTCACCCTGCTTTCCTATCTTCACATTGCTTTCCAGCCAATCTTTATCAACGCATTCGCGATGGCGGTGATGGCAGATGCGGTAACCCCCCGGATACGCCGCTGGGTCTACGCTCTGGCCGCGCTGGCCAGTCTGCTTTTACTCGCGCGGCTTGTCCCCTTCAGTTGGGCGGGTCATTGCACGCCCGGTGACGCGCTTTGTGGTCCGTCATTCTGCACTGTTTCGGGTGATTGGCATATCGCGTGGGAAATGCCGCTGAATAACATGTGGGGAGTCTTTGGAAGGGGCGCGATGGATTTCGCGATTTTCCCCTACGCGCTTGCCGTCTTTGCCCTACCGCTTGCCTATGGCGCATGGCGGTTCGTGCTTGTGCATGCCGTGTTGGGCCCAGGCTTGGCAATGGCGCTTACCAGTAACCCCAACGAAATGCCGGCGATCTGGTGCTTGTTCTCAATCGGGCTGATATTGATCGGGATTAGCCCTTTCATTCGCCGCCAGTTCGCACCCGCACCGCTCAGGGCATAGAGGAAAAGCGAGCCTAAAATACCATTTCGAGGAGAATGCTGCCGTTCTCTGTGGGTGCAATATCTGTCTGACGGTTTCCTGAAACCTGTCGTTAGATTTGGATCGGAGCGTGTGCGTAAGACAGCGTGGCTATAGGATTACGACACTATTCGGATTGTTTTCCCCACCACCCCCTCCAGACAACTTGATCAGGATCAACACGCGTATTTTTCGGACGTTTATGCTTTCAAATGGCAGAGGGAGCGCAGATTGGACTTCGCACCAAATTTCCAGCACTTGCGGCATGGTCGAATGGCGGCTGTGTTCAGGCGACTTGCTTATTCCTACCTGATTGGGGCCGCGGAATGGCCCCCGACCTTCAGGGCACCGCAAGACCAGACCTTCCGACCCGCCCCTAGCGGCAACATCTATGTCCATCTTCCGTTTTGCGAGACCTTTTGCCCGCATTGCCCCTATAATAAGGCACATTGCGAATCCTCCCTGGTGGATGCGTACCAGGGTGCGCTGATCCGGGAGATCGAAGACTATCGCGCGCGGCAGGACGTTCTGCCGGTGCATACGCTCTATTTTGGCGGCGGCACGCCCACGCTGACCCCGCAGACAATCCGGGCGGCCATCGATGCCTTCCGTCCACTCCTGACCCCAAATGCGGAAGTGGCAGTCGAAGCTTATCCTTCCCATGCAACGCTGGCGCAGCTCAAGGAGTTGCGCGCGATGGGCGTCAATCGACTCAGTCTGGGCATCGAAAGCCTGAACCCTACGCTCCTGAAACGACTTGGGCGGCGCTACTATCCGGAGGAAGCGTTGAGCGCCATGGAACATGCCAAGACTTCAGGGTTCGACATGTTCGATGTGAACCTGATCCTCGGGATCCCGGGGCAGAGCACCGAAGAATTCTGTGCTGGTGTTTCGGCGTGCATCGAGGCCGGTGTCGACCAGATATCGGCCTATCCCCTGTTCACTTTCGACCACACGCCTGCGGGACGGGCTCGGCATGCTGGACTGTTCGCAAAGGCCGACGATTTCAGTCGCCTGAAAATGCAGCGTAGTGTTTCGCGCATGACCCGCGCGGCGGGGTTCCGGCGGACCTCGGTCTGGAGCTATACTCGCGAGGACATCTCTGCGTACACCACCGTCACGAGGCCGGATTATGTCGGCTTTGGTGCCGGTGCAGGCTCAAAGGCAGAAGGGCTGGCGGCATTCAACACCTTTTCGGTGTCGGCCTATATCAATGCCACGCCGTATAGCACGGCTCTGATTTATCAACTCTCCCGCCGCCAACAAAAAGCTGACTGGCTCTACTGGCAGGTCTACAACACGCGGATTGACCGGCAGGCTTACGAAACACAGTTCGGTGTGCCTCTGGAACGGGATTTCGGCATGATTCTAAATTTCCTAAGGATGCTGGGGCTGCTCAAGCGACACGGGGTGGAGTATGTGCTGACCGAGACCGGGGCGATTTGGGTCCACCGCATCCAGTCACTTTTTTCGCTGAATGGGATCGATGCGATGTGGACAGCTTGCCAGAAAGAGCCGTGGCCAAACGCGGTCGCCATTGCCTAGCCAACAGCAAAGGAACGCCATGACGGGGCTAATGGACAAAAGTCGCACCCAAGTGGCAGGGCAGCCCCGCGCACAGCAGGTCCGGTCGAATACCGGTCGATTGCGCCGCCTCTGGGGTTATGCCGTGTTCGCGACCCGCTTTTTCCTGCTGCGATCAAGAGGCCCGTTCTTCCTAGCGCTCGTCCCCAACGACACCTGCAATTTGAGCTGCATTAATTGCCGTGTCGCCAATGTCGACAACAGCTGTATGACCCTGAGCCAGATACGTGCGATCCTCGAAGGCTATCACCTCAAGGGCGTGCGCTTTCTCTCGCTGTCAGGAGGAGAGCCCTACTTGTGGCGTGACGGGGCGTATCGGCTAAAGGACATTGTCGATCTCGCGCGCGAGATTGGGTACATCAATATCAACATTTTCACCAACGGCACGATCCCGATGGATGCGGAACCCAATTTCACTTGGGTCAGTATCGATGGGCTCGGGGAAACCTTTACTAGGATCCGCGGCGTCAAACTGGATCGCGTGCTGCGAAACCTGCGACGGATACCGGGACGCCATGGGATTGTGTTCACCGTGAACACGATCAACTATCTGGAAATACCGGACTTTCTGGAAATCATTCAGCGCGACCTGCCGGGTGTTGAAGTGATGTTCTTTTTCCACACACCCTATTATGGCATCGACGCGCTTCACTTGTCCAAGGCGCAGCGGCGGATCGCCGTTGAAACTCTGATCAACGGCAAGAAAAGCGGCTTGCCCGTCGTTAATTCCAGGGCGGCCCTCAAGGACTATCTTGCGGGCAACCCAACACTACCGGTCGATTTCTGCCGTGTCGTTGATGAAAGCGGAGATTACAGGTGCTGCCGTGTGAATGGGGATCCCGAGATTTGCAGGGATTGTGGCTATGCAGCCACCAGCGAATTGGAACAGGCGCACCGGTGGAACCCGGGTGCGATCCTGTCTTTGGTGAAAGGGGCCTGATGTACACAAAGCGGAGTGGCGATGTTGTCAGAGGGTGATGTTGGGGAAGGAAATCAGTGGTTGCGTTTGTCATCTCGATCTCTGACTGGGCCCACGCTGAGAGAGGCTGAGGCGTGCGGAATGGATAAATTGGGATCAGAAAACCACCTGACATGGTGGCGCCGACGCTCAGGGCGAACGAGGTGGGCTGCAGGGCAGTGACGAACAAATCGCCCCTTGATCGGTCATCACAAGTGGGCACTCCAGACAGCTTCAATTTGCGAACTCGAAAAACTTGCCCGTCTGTCGAGAAGTCTCCTCAAAGCACGCGGTGTCGCGAAAGCAGGCTTCCAGCGCTTTCAAAAGTTCCGGGTTAGCGGACCCGTCTACGTCGCCTTTGTAAAGGTCGGCAACCTGCATCAATTCCTGTATCCGCTGGACCGTGGAGTCCTCCCCGTACGTCATCGCCTTTGAAATGTCGGCCACAGATCCGTCAATATCCCCGAGCATGCGCCTGACCGTGGCGCGTTGCAGAAACACCCATGACCTGTTCCTGCGGTTCTCCGGAAGGCCGACCTTGAACGCCTTTTCGCAGTCAACCAGAGCTTCTTCGAGTTGACCGGCCAGTCTGCGGAACAGACAGCGGTTCGCCCGGTAGAGACTCTTGGTTCCGTTGATTATTATCGCTCGGCCAATGTCAGAAAGTGCCTCGTCCAACTGGCCCAGCTTTGCGTAAAGAAGTGCCCGATTATTCAGCGCTGACGAATACATGCCATTCCTGGATCTGATCGCCTCGGAATAATTCAAAATGGCTTCGAGTGTATTTCCCTTGTTCTTGGCGATTTGCGCAAGCCGAAAGTGGATTTTCGAATAGGCGCGCTTGACCTTGAGGTTGTGCGGGGCTTCATCAAGGAGTTGTCCCGCCATTTCTTTTGCTTCTTCGTGTTTGCCTTCAGACCATAGTTTTGCGATTTCCTCAATTCGGGACTGGAAATCGAACTCCTCCAGCAGGCGGCGAATATCCGGATGATCCGGATAGTTTTCGGATATCACTTCCAACTCATGCCGCGCTTGACCAGGGGCGCTCGTGGCAAGCCTTTTTATACGCCTGACGCTCTCTGACAGGATGAACGGGGCGTGGCCATTCTCCAGTGCCTTTTCCAGGACTGCTCTCAGAGTTCGATCGGTTGTGTCTCCTTCCAAATAACCGAGGTACTTCAAATCTTTTGCCAAGTTGGCTGCGTAACTTTGCTCAAGGTTTAGTGCTTTGTGGTACGCTTCGCGCGCAAGATTCCGATCACCAAGAAGAAGGTAGGCGGCACCGATGGTGTCGTAATCCGCACTCTCCTCATTGATCTCGAGTGCCCTTGTCGCAAAACCGATTGCTTTCCTGGCATCGCGATACTCTGGAAGACCGGCAGCTACATACACCCACGCCAGGTTACTTAATGCCCGATTGAAGTCTGGGGCGCGGGTGATTGCATCTTCAAAACCTTGAATCGCTTCGGAGTATTTTCCGGCCTCGAAATTATCCCAGGCATTCTTTTCAATCGCTTTTGACTTCGACTGATCGTCAGACGGTGTGCTGGTCTTCCGGGAAACAGTCGGCTCCGGGGCAGGCTTGCTCAACTGTATTTCGATCTGACCCGAAATAAGGCCCTCAAGGCGGTCAATCCGCTCATCCTCAGGAAATGTCAGTTTCAGCCGATCAATAAATTCGATTGCCTCCCGGTCCCGGCCCAGAAGAAACGCAAGTTCTGATCGCAAAGCGAGGTAATCGGCCGAATTCTCTGAAAACACCCTTGATTCGGCCGTTCCCTCAAGATCAGGCTGAGCTTCTCGAAGGTCGTGGGAACTCTCGCCGATGTAGAATGCCCGACCCTCCCAACCGGGCGCGTTGTTCCGCAAAATAATGCGCAGCGCGTCGAGACGCTCAGCGAACGGTGGGTGGGTATCGAAGTAGTTCTGTAAAGCTTCGCTCACAGAAGAAAATATCTCGCCTTCCGGGCCGCCTGTGGGTCGCTCTGATCTAAGCCCGGCCTCTTCCTTGATGTAGAAATTGTAGAATGTGTCGAACGCTTTCAACGGGCTGTATCCCGCCTTAGCGGCAAGGAGCATCCCGTAGCGGTCAGCCTCGGCCTCCTGAACTTCACTGTAGCCCCGGCGAACAAAATCCTCTGCCATAGAAAGGATGAAACCGATGCTGCCCATACCAACCCGCTCAAGTAGCATCGCGTTCTGCACAAGATCGACGCAATGATGAAGGTCAACATGTGCGATTTCATGGCCAAGAATTGCGGCAAGCTCGGCCTCGCTGTCAATCAAATCCAGCATTTCCTCAGTGATATAGACATGTCCCCCAAGGATGGCCCAGGCGTTTGGGTATCCACCGGAAACCACGTGAAACGTCCAGGGAATGCCCTGTCGACGAGCATGTTTACTTACCTTTTCACCGACGGCTGTCACATAAGATTGGACATTGCTGTCATCGCCCGTCGACCAATAATGTGCAGCAATTTCATCTCCGAACTCGATCTCGAGGTCTGTGGAAATCCGGATGGTCCTCACCACTGAATCGACATCGCGAAAGACATCGCCCCAGATCTGCATCAGTGAGTCCAGATCAACCTTGTAGCGTGTTGGACTCGTCACAAGAATGATTCCGGAAGCAACAAACAGACAGACGACAATTGCGCGAAAGATATTCCTGCGACCGCCAGCCATTACAGATACCTCTCGAGAGTATCACGGAACCGACTGTAGCCAAAGGACGCCAGCAACAGGACCAGCCCCAATACTATGAACGAGAAAACCCTGTAGATCGTCTCGACACCTTCGAGATCGACGAAAACGACTTTAAGAAGGCAAACAAGCAATAACCCAAGACCGTAAAGCCTAAGGCTGCGTTCGTTTAGTGCGAAGCCGATTACGAGCAGGAAGAGCGCGGAAATGGCCCAGCCGATCGATACCAGATCGATCGTCATCTCGTAGAAGACCAGCAACGTCAGCTGCGAGGCGAAGAGAAGCGCAACTACAGCCCGAGAATGCCGGTCCGCAAACAACAGAAATTTTGAAAGCAGGTTTTCTGTTTTGCCTTTATCTACTTCTTCGAACGACCTTGGGATCAAGAACACGACAATGAGCAGGGCGACAAGAGACGGTAGAGTGGTTGCGACACGCTCGGAAATGCCCCAGATCGTGCCTTCTAGGTAGGCGTTGGTCGACCATACCCTACCAAAGACGAGGACACACAAGAGATATGCCTGGTACCTGAAGTCCTGATCTGGAAGTCTTGTGCCAAGGAACGCGAATATGAGTATCAGAATCGACCAGATCGTAACGGCGTACTCTCGCCCGACTTCGAAGCGTGCCAAAATGACCAAGAGGCCTGCACCGACCCACGAAAAGATCTGTGTTGGAGCCAGCCGGATACCCTCTTGCCAACCGGCGGCCATCAGCGCGCGCATATAATAGACGAGAGCAATGATACCCCCAACCGTAATCAGGCGATGCGATATACCGAAAGCCTCGCCGGGAACAGTGAAGTTCGCGAAGAAGAGCCGGATAACGGCAACCATTATCAAGACCTGAGCCTGTCGGGCAAATATTCTATTTTCAATCCGTTCGGAAGCCTCGATCAGACCGAAAGCTAGGGCACCCCAGGCAACGGCGACGGCCACGGAAGGTAACTCTCTCCAAAGTGCGAGAGCCATCAATAATGTGCCAAGATGCAGGAACCAATAAGGTCTGGTTGGCTTCATTACGAGCCCGAACTGAACGGAGCCGACCGCGCGGAAATGAAGCGCATACATCGCGGCAGCGGTGCCTGCCAACGCCAGCCAGTTCAAAGAGGCGAAGATCGCTTCAGAGCCGATAATTCCGTAAACGTTTACGACAACCGCCAAACCAAATGCAGCGACACCCATCACGGTTGAAATAAGTGCGACGTCGTCCCTACGGGTCCATCGACCAAATTCCTGAATAGCAAGTGCCCAGCCCGCCAAAACGACTGCGACCAGATAGCTGGGACAAAACTCCCAAGTCGCCGCGGCGAAAAGAACGCCTGCGGCGGCCAATGGCGCGGACGCATATTGACCCTCGGTCGCGAGAAGTTCTTTGGCGGGAAAGATCATACGAACCGTTGCTGCGTGTAAAAGCAACGAAACGAATGCGGTGAGATACCAAGGGGCGGACCCGAAACCATTTGACCAAAGGGCATCCTGAAGACCGATGCTTAGAAGTGAGGCGACTGTAAAAAGACCATAGCTTTGAAACCGAATTTCTTTCCATTGAAGTCTCTGCCCGGCCTCGAGCAGCACCAGCGCCCAGACAACCCACACGATCTGGACCTGCTCCAAGGGCAACCATCGATACGCTGCTCCGGCGACGAAAACGACAGAAAAGGCCGGTGCCACCCAGGCGGCTGAACGCTCTGCATCCAAAAGCGTTGCGCCGGAAAGATACATCCTGAGCCCCGCGACATACCCAAGTACCGCACTGGCCAGAAGCACGGTGTGGACTTCCTGGAACTGGAAAAGGGGTGGGCCGACAACATCCAGAACCAGAACGCTGATCAATCCCGCAACCCCCAGTAGATAACCCTCGAACCGGATTTCCTTCCACTGGAGTCTCTGCCCGGCCTCAATCAGCACCAGCGCCCATGCAATCCATGCGATCTGGGCATAATCCAACGACAACCACCGATAAGCGAAACCAGCGACGAAAACGGTCGAAAAGGCCGGTGCCATCCAGGCGGCTGAACGCTCTGCATCCAAGAGCGTTGCGCCGGAAAAATGTATCCTGAGCCCCGCGAAATATCCAAGTGCGGCAGTGGCCAGAAGCACGCTGCGGACTTCCTGGAGTTGATCAAGAGGCGGGGCGACAACATCCAACATTAGAACGCAGATCGATCCCGCAATCCCCAACAGATAGCCCTGAAAACGGAGATATGGCCGCTTTGTCCGAGCACCGCTTTCGAACATGACGACCGCCAGCGCAAACATGCCTAGGCCCGCCACATGGTCCGGCAATGCCCACCAAGCGGCCAGACCAGAGATCAACGGCATTGCTATTACGCCAATCTTGCGAACCGAATGGTCGAGTCCGGTCTCTGCACCAGGTCTTTCGTTGGAATTGAGGAATTCGAGAATCCGTTCGGTCAGAATAACCGGGGTAAGACCCATCAAGAAGAAAAGCCAACTGTCGGCACCACCGTCAGGTGACAGGTTGATGCCCGCCGCTGCTGCGACGGCCAAAACGCACAGCGCATAGGCCTGACCTCGATAAACCAGGCTACTAATCCGGCGCGCGACTTCCCATACGACGAGACCTCCGACGGTCCAGTATGGAGCAAGCCAGTTCCACGACAGGTTCTCGGCTTCGATCGCAATGGGCAGGGCGATCACATAAAGAACGATAGCGATCGTGCCGTTCAGGCGTGACAGAACGGGGCGTTCCATACGTCTGTCCACGATTGAGTTGGCCACATAGGCGATGATGGCGGGCGGTGCGATGTAATGCAGGTTACCTGGCAGATATGTTTCAAACTGCCAGGCGACAAGTCCTATGAAACCGACCATGTTGATCAGGGAGGTCGCCAGATCAAGCATGCGGGAGTTTTCGTCTTCTGGTCGATGTGCGATGGCGGTCACACAGAAAATCACCCAGTAAGTCGAGAGAATGGCGATGTTACCCCAGAAAGCCTGCGTTGCGTCCAGACCACCCAGGACCAGCGTTGCCTCGTCGGGGCTGGCCGCCAGTTCAGTGGCCCACAACCAGCGCGCGTGCGTGGCATAGGTGGCGACGGCAATGACAATGCCCAGTTGCCGCCAATCCGTGCGACCAACGACAAATGGGATCGTAGCGGCCAAAACTGCGGTCGCGACCAGCGAATAGATCGACAACGGGCTGAGGTGGAGGGCGAGAAAGGCAAGGCCATATGCAAGCCCTGTCACGGATTGTCGCCCATACGAGAACGACTGCGCTATGATACCCGCTGCCACAACCAGAAGTGCAAGCATTGCAAGATATTCGTTCTCGATGATTTTTGCGGCTTCGATGTTATATGCGGCGAATGCAGTGAAATAGAGAAGCCCCCACCCTCCGCCGATAAGGGTGAACGCGAATACTTGATAACCGTTCTTGCGACGTAAATATGTGCCGGATGCCATCAGAATTGCGGACATGCCGACACCGATCAGGATCTTTCCAGCTGGCGTGACGAGCAAAAGGCTCTGCTGGATCAACAGAACCAAGCCAACAACCAAGACGATTATGCCCAGTATGTTCAGCCAGTTTCGACCAATTTGTGTCTCCCAGTCGCCCCCTTTTTCTCCTGTTCCACCAACGAGTTTTCCAATTGTTTGGCCGAGCCTTGACGAACGACTGACCTCTTCAGTGCGAACAGGTTCGATTTCTTTGGAGTGCTGCCGCCGCTGCTTGGGCACCTGCGCAAAACTTTTCCCGCGAACCTCAAGAGCAGCAGTCAGCGGTTCAGCAACCAATTTTTCTTCTTTTGGCTCTGCAGGTTCTTCTGCCCTTTCCGTCCCACCGTTCGTTTTCTCCGCCACGTCAGCGGCGACAGAGGGGATGGCTTCAGGTATCACGATGGCGTTAGGCGGTGCCTCGACTTCAACAGAGACTATGGCATCTGCCGCAGCCTCGACCTCTGCAGCGGCTATTGCGGGTTCCTCCTTTACAACGGCTTTTGTCTTCTCGGGCTGAATGGCCTCCGCAGTTGCCTCAGGCTCGGGTTGAATGGCCGGTTCCGGCAACTCGGGTTCAGCCGCTTCTGCCAACGGCAAACCGACGACATCGCGGGACAAGTCTTCAAGTTTGGCCGTCGCGGGCAACACCTCTTCGAAATGTTCTTTGGCGGCGACCAAGTCGTCACGGATCTCAGCAAGTGCCGTCGCGTTGTCCGTGACCGACTGCTCGACGAGCCGGACTGTCTGAGACAGAAAGTTGTTGGCTTCCTTGAGCCGTTTCAGTTCAGGTTTGACATGCCTAGTGCGAAAGAAAGCGATCCACGCAAGAAACGGAGCGATTATCAGAGCTACTGACAGGGGAACGAGGATTATGAGTAATACCACTTCCATATAGTCCAGTATCTCACGAGGCCCTTTAGATCGCTTTGAGCTAAGTCAAAGTAATTTGCCGAGTAGTGCGCGCTGAGCTACCCGATGGCAGAGGAACGGTTGCGCGATCCACTATCCGTAGACCACCAAGATCTGCTGGGTCTTGAAGAATCTTGATCGAAATCATGGCACAGCAAAGGTTCATGGGGTTGGTTTGTAAAATGAACCGGGAAACCGGCGAGCCGCGCCCAGCTTCTATATCGCGCTTTGAAGTCAAGGCGTCGCTCGCCAAATTTGTATACTGGGTGCACGCACAGCGAGAGTTGGTCCGCGTCTGCATAACAGCGGCCATCGGTACTGTACTTGCCTGGATCACTTACGAGATAATCTACTTCGTCAACTGGACAGAACCGAGAGCGACGACCAGTTGGACTCTGGCCTTTGCCATTGGTGTGCTGCGCCAACATCACCTTCATCGAACCTTGTCGTTCCCGGAGATTGACGTGTCCTATGGCACCTCTCTGAGGCGCGATGCCCTTGCCGGTATTTTGGTCGCTACAGCGGGCACGGTTCTGAACTACGTGCTAACAGAACGGGTCGGTCTGCATCACCGCCAAGCTTGGGTTGCTTGCCTGACCGGTGTCGCCACACTTGAATACGCTTTATTGAAATTGTTCGTTTTTCGTGGTCGCAGATCGAAGGAAACCGGGCAATGACAGATCTGAGCCTGAAACCTGCGCCCGGCGGCAGGCAAAGTCATCTGGATTTCAGCGTTCCTGCACGGGCCTACGCCCGATATCGCGTTTGGCGACTGGAGCGGATGGACCCGGTGGCCGTACAATCCGCATTGATGCTTCGGCTTGTGCGTCAGGCGCGGGACACGCGGTTCGGTCAGGCGCATGGATTCGCACAGATTGTGGATGTGGACACGTTTCAACAGCAGGTTCCGGTGCGAGATTACAACGCGTTCTGGACAGGTTGGTGGAGCCCGCACTACCCAAGCATTGTCAATCAGACCTGGCCCGGTCAGATCCCCTATTTCTCGATGACGTCGGGAACAACAACGGGCCGCTCCAAATTCATCCCCTACACCAAGGATATGCGAAGGGCAGCTGTTCGGGGGTTTCTTGACTTGTTGTGTTTTCACCTGACGCGGAGGCCTGGAAGCCGCCTGTTGGGTGGGGCCGCTCTTGGCCTGACCGGGCCCATCGACCTGAAGCAGACGGTGCCCGGGGTTGCCGAAGGCGCAGTCAGTGCAATTACTGCGGGGGCACTTCCGGGTTTCATGAACCGCCGGATTCTGCCGCCTGCGGATATTGCCAATCTTCCTGACTGGCAGGACAAAATTCACCGGCTGGCCCGGTTGTCGCTGGACCACGACGTTCGGTTCCTTGGGGGTTCTCCGAACTGGTTGCTTCTGTTTCTGTCAGAAGTTGCCCGCGTCCTTCCTGACGCGCCCGAGCGACTTGCCGAGTGGTATCCCGATCTTGATCTTATCGTCCACGGTGGTGTGAACTTTGCCCCCTATCGCGAGAAATTTACGGCATTAATGGAGGGCAGCCATGCCGAAACCCGCGAGTTGTATTCCGCTAGCGAAGGCGTGTTCGCCTATGCCGACCGCGGCGATGGCGAGGGCATGCGGTTGCATCTGGACGGTCAGGTGTTTTTCGAGTTTATCACTGTCGAGACATTGTTTTCCGCAGATCCAGTACGGCACTGGGTTGGAAATGCAGAGGCCGGTGTCGACTATGCCCTGGCGATTTCTACGGCTGCGGGCCTTTGGTCCTACCTGGTTGGGGACATCATCAGGCTGGTGGACAACAACCCACCCAGGCTGATCGTCGTCGGGCGGGTGCAACAAGGATTGTCGGCTTTTGGCGAGCATCTGATCGAGACAGAAATCGCTGACGCCGTAGCCTCTGCTGCCTCTCGCCTACAGCTATCGGTGATTGATTATTGCGTCGGCAGCGTTAAAGAAGAAACAGGCGGGCACCACATCTATCTGATCGAATTGGCAGACAGGGTTCCGCCCTGGATTGCAGCGCAAATCGCAGATCGTATCGACACGGTTTTGCAGGATATGAACGAGGATTACGCGGAACTACGAAAAAAGGACTATGCCTTGCATACCCCCCGGGTCCGGTTGGTGCCACCCGGAGGGTTTACGCGGTGGATGAAACGGCGGCGCGCTCTTGGTGGTCAGAACAAAGTACCTCGTATCATCACGAACCAAGCTCTTTTCGATGATCTCTGCTCCATCGCAACCGAACGGTTTGACGGGGGTAAATCTGATGAGCATTGAAATTATTTGGAGCGACACAAAAAGCCGACGTGAAATAACGCGGTCGGATACAATGTCTGATCAGGTCCGCGACATTCTAGGGAACACGGTTTGGGGTAGTCGGGACACCAGGTATTGTATTCTTGGTATCGAAAAAAAGCTGGCGCGGCTGAGAGCTCCGAGCTATTTTGTTTTGTCAGAGGCCGGGCAGGAGCTTTGCGTCTTTGTTCTCGATTATTGCCTCAAGCAGGTGGCTGGCCAAACCTGCGGCGCGTATCATTTCGTCATGGCCTCTACCCTGCCGGGTCATCAGAATGAAGGTCTTGCCAACCTTCTCATTGACCACGTGCGTGACTATTGTTTGGCCACGGTGGGCGCACCCGGTTTTGGATTTGCCTATGTAGAGGCAACCACCGAGTTTTCGCTGAAACTGTCATCACACATCGGCCACTCGATTGAGACCACAATTCCACTGACCCTATTCACCCGGCTATTTCCGCGTCGTGATCCCAATGTCGGCCCATTGAAAGCCGAAGAGACCGCAGGCCTGATCGAGAGTCTTGAAGGCCTGTATGCAGATCACGAACTGTCTGATTTCGCCACTTCACTGAATCCGTCCGAGTGCTTCGTATATCGCAGAAACGGGAAAATCATAGCCGCAGCACAAACCGAGGTGCTGACCTGGCGGGTCGTTTCGTTGCCCGGTGTTATCGGCGCAGCCCTACAGAATATTCTGCCCCGTGTTCCCGGATTGAGCCGGATGCTCGATCTGCAAAACCTGAGGATCGTCCGGTTGGGCAACCTCCTGGTTCCGGAAGGGTCCGAGGCTGATTTCTTTTCCCTAATCGAAACATGCCTTTCCTACCACAAGGCGCGCATCGGGCTGATCCTGCTTGACGAGCGCAGCCCGGTTTTGGACCGGCTTCGCAACAATGGGCGCTTTGGTGTTCTATCCAGAGTCATGAACGGTTCGGCAAAGCTGCATATCGACGTTGTCGGTATGAATGACGCCACCATCGGCCAACTCACCAGCCGACCACTTCTGGTCAGCGCCGCAGACGTTTTCTGAGCAATCGCTTATCCCCGTACGATCCACCGACCGATGGATCCGGGCATCAGCTTGAAGGCGGTCGCGATGCTGCGGTTGAAGAATCCGGGGATACAGACGGCTTTGTTGGCCTCGACCGCGTGGATTGCCTCTTTTGCGACGTCTTTGGAATTGCTCCAGAGCCATTTGGGAACAGCGACAGATTCAACGGTGCCGCCAGCCGCATTCTGGAAGTTGGTTTCGGTGAACCCGGGGCAAAGCGCCGTTACATGCACGCCCTCCGAACGCATTTCAGCGCGCAATGCCAGCGAGAACTGGTAAAGGAACGACTTGACCGGATAGTAAAGCGTTCCGCCGGCATGCGGCGGTAAAAGCGCCGACAGTGAAGACACGTTTATGATCGTCCCGCTTTTCTGTTTTTTCATTGCTGGGGCAAACAGATGGCACAGCCGCACCGGCGCGGCGGTCATGACTTCCAGGCAGGCCCGATGACGCAGCCAATCCACTTCGCAAAGAAAGCCGGGCACTCCGAAGCCGGCGTTATTGACCAGATGGGTGACCAGCTTGCCCTGTTTGGCCAAGGCCTGAAATAACCGGTCGGGGGTTTCCGGATCGGCAAGGTCATCCGAAAGAACAGTGACCTCCACCGCATGCGCGGACTCCAATCTTTCCGCCAATTCTCGCAGCGGCGGTTCCTTTCGCGCGACGATGACAATATCGATCCCCCGTCGGGCATATTCTTCCGAAAACGCGCGACCAATGCCAGACGACGCGCCCGTGATCAGGGCCACTTTACGTTCTGGAGCCCCGGACATGACACTACCCATGCAGTTTGAGATTGTCGCGGATCTCTGCAAGGCATCCGAGCAGGAAATCGATCTGCTCGCGCTCATGCTGGCAGGTCATCACGAACCGGATCCGGGCACGCCCCAGCGCCACGGCGGGATAGCGGGCATGGGGGGCCACAATTCCCCGGTGCCGCAGTTGATTTGTGACCTCTGCGGCCGCAAGCTCGTTTCCAATGAGGACCGGCACGATATGGGCTTCGCTGCCAAGCGTGTCGAATCCCAGCGCCTCAACTTCACGACGGAAATAAAACGCGTTTTCCATTGCCTTTTCACGTCGCCACGGCTCTCGTTCGGCGATGTCGATTGCCTCGGCTACACCGGCAGCAATGGATGGCGGCAAAGGCGCGGAGAAAATGTAGGTTCTGGCAGAGATGCGCAGGAAATCTATGATCTCCTGATCGCCAGCGACATAGCCGCCGACCCCACCGAATGCCTTGGTGAACGTGCCCATCTGCAGATCGACGGCGGAAGAGGGTATATCGTGGTGCTCAAGGCTGCCGCGCCCGTTCGCCCCGAGCATGCCAACCCCATGTGCGTCATCAATCATCAGCAGCGCTTTGTGAGCCGCCGCGAGATCAGCCAGTTGCGGGATAGGGGCGATGTCCCCGTCCATGCTGAACACACCATCACTTACAATGAATTTCGATGCCTTCTTTGACTTGGTCAGGCAGGTGGCCAGATGCTTCATATCCTTGTGTGGGTATTTGCTGACATCGGCCTGAGCCAGCCGCACACCGTCAACAATGCTTGCGTGGTTCAACTCCTCGCTGAAGATCTCCCAACCGGGCGTTTCGCCATTACCGGTCGACCTTGCGCTGGAGTGACCCAGATGTACCTCGGCAATCGATTGCAACAGGTCCACCTTCATAAGAGTCGGTACAACACCAACATTGGCCATGTAACCGGCGGCAAAGCAAATCGCGTCTTCCTGGCCGACAAACTCGGCAATGCGTTGCTCCAGAGCCCTGTGTACATCAATATTGGCTGCCATCTGGCGCGATCCGCCCGACCCGAGCCCATAGCGATCAAGCGCTTTTGCTGCGGCTTCCTTGACCTTCGGATGGTTGGACAGGCCCAAAAGGTTGTTAGAGCAGAAAAGCAGGTGGTCACGCCCGCCCACCCAGATCACCGGTTCAGTTGTGGCGCTGTTGACGATCGGATTATTTGGGTAAAGCCCAGAATCTTTGACCAGACGCACCAGATTCTTGACGCGTTCAGCCGGGGATTGGTCAACGTCGGACATACCGTGCTCCCATATAGCAGACCGGTCTGGACGCCTTGCAGTCCTGAGCCGGTTGGAAAACTCTACCTTGCAGCGGGCAATCGGCAATTGATCTGGGTCATGGTAAATTACCGCCAGACTTCCACAATTGCGCTGGCATTGGAGGAATGGCATGCCCGACCGCGATATCTGTCTTGCCGAGACGATCCCCGACATGTTCCAACGCAGGGTTGCTGCCACGCCCGATGCGATTGCTTACCGCGAATTTTTCGATGGCCAGTGGCAGGATATCTCATGGTGCCACGTAGCAGAGAAAGTGGCCACTCGAAGGATGGCTCTGACGCGAGCTGGACTTCAAAGAGGTGAGAGGGTCGGGATATTTCTTCCAAACGGTGTCGATTGGGTAGTCACCGACTTGGCGGCAATGTCTGAAGGTCTGGTCACAGTTCCCGTCTATACTCGCGACAGCGCCAGTAATATCTGCCACGTGATACGGGATAGCGGTGCCGCTCTGTGCATCACGGACACCGCTGCGCGTTGGCTCTCTCTCGGTCATGATTCAGAAAACTTACCCGATCTGCGCCAGGTATGGCTGTTGGACGAGGAGCCGGATGGCAACGACGCGCGGGTCGTTGCCTGCCCAGTCCCGAATATGGCGCAACAGGATCCAGCGCCAGCCGTTGCCTGTTATGGCGAGGATCTGGCAACCTTGATCTACACCTCCGGAACCACCGGCCCCTCGAAGGGCGTTATGCTGTCTCATGGCGCGCTTTTGTCGAATGCGCGGTCCGTTGCACAAGTGAATCCGGTACGTGGCAACGATGTATTTCTGTCACTCTTGCCGCTGGCCCATTCGTTCGAACGCACCATGGGTTGGCTTTGCCCCATGCTGGGCGGTGCCACGGTCGCGTACGCACGCTCTGTGGAAACCTTGACTGAGGATATGCAAACAGTGCGACCTACCGTCATGCTCGCGGTCCCGCGACTGTTCGAAAAGGTGCGCAACACAGCGGTATCGCGATCAGAATCGTCCCGCTTCAACCGATGGCTTTTGCGGGCAACGGAAAGTGCAGGTTGGGCGCGACGGCAAGCCGCAGAGGGCGCGGCACCGTCACCGACTCTTTCCAAACGCCTGTTCTGGGTTTTGATCGGTCGCCTTGTCGCCCAACGGCTGCGGAGGGTCTTCGGTGGCCGGATCCGAATTGTCGTGAGCAGTGGAGCGCCGCTTTCGGCCGACACTGCGCGTTTCCTCGACGCGATGGAGTTTCCGCTGGTCGAAGGCTATGGCCTGACCGAAGCCGGACCGGCTGTTACCGGAAGTTCCTTGCAAAATCGCCGCTCTGGAAGTGTCGGCCAGGCGCTTCCAGGGGTTGAGCTTGCGATTGGCGAGCGGCAGGAGCTGCTGGTGCGGTCACCGGGCGTCATGAAAGGCTACTGGCACAATACCCAGACCAGCCAGGAAACGCTGGACGACGAAGGCTGGTTATATACTGGCGACGCCGCAGAAATCATCGACGGGTGGGTCTTCATCCGAGGGCGGATCAAGGACGTAATCGTGCTGTCGACCGGGGAAAACGTCAATCCGGGGCCTATCGAAATGGCAATCCTGTCCGATCCGCTGATCGACCAAACCTGTGTTCTCGGAGATGGCAGGCCTTGGTGCGCCGCTGTCGTTGTCATCGATCCCCGTGCGTTTCAGGACTGGATTGCGCAAACAAAAGGGGGGGATACAGATCCGACCAGTCCCGAGACTCAGAAAATCCTGGCTGAACGCTTGGCTGCGCGAATGAATGACGTGCCACCATTCGCCCGCATACGGAGCGTTGTCGTCGAAACGCAGCCTTGGGACCTCGGTAGTGGCCTGATCACACCGACCCTGAAAGCCAAAAGGCCACGAATTGCCGAGCGTTACGCCGAAAAACTGGATGCGCTGTATGGCTGAGATCCAAGGAAAACCGATTACCGCCCTGATTTGCTACTCAGCATCACCACGACGACCGATGCGGAAACGTTTCAGCACATATCCCGTTCCCCACACTGAATAGTGTCAGAAAAGTTCAATCTGACAATGTCAACGCGGGCACAACTTCATCATTTTCCTGGTGCCCAAAGATCGCGCTCCAGGCTTGGCCGCTCATTTATCTCCGCAGTAACTTCAAAGACATTGCCTTCACGCCAGACCCTTAACCGGACGGCTTCACCGATTTTCAGAGATTCAACCGCTTCAAGCGCCTGACCCAGATCGCGTATTGGTTCGCCGTTCACTTCGGTAATTACGTCACCGCCAATCAGTATTTCTGCGTTTCCCCATGTCACCGGAATGATGCCGCCCTGCAGCCCGGCTTTGTCCGCGGCAGATCCTGGTTCGATCGTTTCGATCAGGAAACCCTCGGGTAACGCGTTTTCGTCAAGCAACATCAACCGACCAATCAACGGGCTCATCATTTGCCCGTAAAGCCCGTGCCAAGGCCGCGCGACCTGGCCGGTTTCGACGATTTCTTCGACCAACGGCAGGGCGCTGTCAATCGGCAGCGCGTATCCAATGTTCTCAGAATCCGGATGCGAGCTTTTCAAAGTCACCAAACCTATCACACGACCGCACGCATCAAGAAGCGCTCCCCCAGAGTTTCCGGGGCTGACAGCCGCGTCGGTCTGGATATAGCGCGTTGTCCAAGAATTGGTGTTTAACGGTAGCTTTCTGTCAAGGCCGGAAATGATGCCTGCCGTCAAAGTAAGGCCGATGCTCAACGGGTAACCCAAAACATAGGCTTTTTGCCCGACAACAAGATCGTTATAGCTGCCAAAAACCACATCTTTGTTACCACCACCCCATGATGGGATTGCTAGAAGGGCGATGTCGAAGACCGGGTCAGTGCCAATCAGTTCTGCCTCAAATGATCCCTCGTCGGATACCACGACCATCAGGCGACCATGTTGCACCACGTGGTAGTTTGTCAGGACCAGACCGGGTTCAATAAGGATGCCTGACCCGGAACCGGACTGATCCCGACCTGCAACCCGGTAAGGGTCTACACCAAAGCTGACCACATGAACGATGTTGCTGCCGACACGCTCGTAGATTTCTGGAGGGGTTATTTCGCAACTTGCAATTTCGACCTTTTGCGTTTGCGCCTGAACGTCATCACCAAGCCAAAGCATCAGCGTAGAAAGGAAAACCACTCCACACAAGAGTTTGATACTCATACCGCCCCCCCCAAAGTTTTGATCGGCCACCCGTGACCTGTTTGAAAGATTATGCCAATATTGAAACGCTGTCTTTGATCGACATCAGGGAGTATTGCGAGACAGGTAACCTTCCTACGTTGGAAACAGGTTTGGAGGACCAGATGCACTGGGTGGTTCGAACGTTCATTGCTTTAATGTTGGTTTCAGCTCTGGCGTTGGGTGGCGCTGGGTATCTGATCACCGCTTCCTTGCCTGACTATTGGACTGACCAGCTCGTTCATGGATTAAAAGCCGAGATCACAATACTTCGAACCGATCACGCAATCCCGCATATCTTCGGTACAGATGATAGGGATATATTTTTCGGTCTTGGCTTCGCCCATGCCCAGGACCGGTTCTGGCAGATGGAAGTCATGCGAAGAACGGCTGCAGGACGACTAAGCGAGGTTTTCGGAGCACGCACCTTGCGAACGGACGAGTTGTTGCGCCGCATGGATTTGTACGGGGCGGCGGTCGATTCACTGCCTGCACAGTCAGATTATACCGTCGACGTGCTCGAGTCCTATTCAGCAGGTATCAACGCCTTCATCAACAACCGTGGAAGCATATGGCATATGGCACCGGAGTTTCTGATTTTTCCGATCGAAGTCGAGCCATGGACACCGTCTGACAGCCTGGCAATCCTGAAACTTCTTGCGCTTCAACTTGCCTCTCACGTCGATAGAGAAGTTACACGCGCTCGGGTGTCCATGGCGGTTCCGCCCGAGCGGCTGATGGATATCCTGCCTGACAGTGCCCACAAGGGAACCTTGGCCATGCCTGACTATGCGGCTCTGTTTCCTGGGTTATCCCCACATTACAGAGCAAGTTCAGTTTCGCAGCAGTCTCTGTCACTTCCTGGGCAGTTCGGTGGTTGGTCATCCAATGCCTGGGCCGTGGGGCCATCACGATCTGCTTCTGGTGTCTCACTTCTTGCCAATGACCCACATTTTAATTTCACCGCACCAAGCTTTTGGTATCTCGCCCGGCTTGAGCTTTCGACCGGCGGAATTGTCGGCGGCTCCATTCCCGGCATTCCTGCCATTCTCAGCGGGCAGGGCAAAGGGCTTGCTTGGGGAATTACTGCGGCCAATATGGATGATCAGGATGTCTTCATGGAAAAACTGAACCCCGAGAACTCGGACCAAGTGCTCACATCGTCCGGGTTTCGAACTCTGCGCGGCTCGATGACAGTCATCAAAGTGAAAGGCGGCGATCCGGTAGAGTTGCAACTTCGCTGGTCTGAAAATGGCCCAATCATCCCAGCGAGTTTTTACAATCTTGGTGAGGTGACTCCCGAGGGACATATCGCCACGATTTCGAGGACTCTTTTCGACAGGTCGGATACGTCAATGACAGCCGTGCTCGATCTGATGAAATCCAGCTCGGTAGATCAGGCGATTTCCGCAATGGAGTCATTTGTAACTCCGGCGCAAAACTTGCATTTGATCGACCGGGAACACGTGGCCTTGCAGGTGATCGGAAAAATGCCACACCGCGTCCTCGGAAATGAAACTCTGGGGCGTATGCCATCGCGCGGCTGGAAAGATGAG
Organism: Paracoccaceae bacterium; assembly: GCA_030625695.1. GTDB lineage: Bacteria > Pseudomonadota > Alphaproteobacteria > Rhodobacterales > Rhodobacteraceae > NVQY01. The sequence goes on from DAOUQK010000014.1 coordinate 20,402, forward strand.
AACCGTTGGCACGGCTATCTGCCGTATTCAGAAAACCCAAGAGTCGTTGACCCCAAAAGTGGCGTCGTGGGAAACACAAACAGCAAGACAACGGACCGGCCCTTCCCGTTCCACGTTTCGTTTGACTGGGGGGACAGGATCCGCATCCGGAGGCTACAGCAATTGCTTGGTGGCATTGAAAAACACGACGTCAAAAGCTTTTCGAACCTTCAGAATGACGCGGTCAGTATCGCGGCGCTTGAAACGCTGCCATTTGTGATTGCCTCGATGGCTCAATTGACCGAGCTTCAGTCCGCCGCGATTGATCTGCTTGAGGATTGGGATGCCAATATGGACGCCGACCGTCCGGAACCACTGATATTCGTGGCGTGGATGCGGTTTCTGCAAATGGCGCTGGCTCGAAACGGGATCGGAGAGCTCGCAAAGGTTTTCACGCATGCTGACATGGTTTTCATAGACCGGGTATTTCAGGACGAGAATGGGGCGAGCGTTTGGTGTGATGCATCCGATACCTCCGTCGTCGAGACTTGCGGTTCGATTGCGCTTTCCAGCCTGGCCTCTGCCCTGAGCGAGCTTGGGGTCGCAGACCCTGCCGCTGTCAAGAACCTGCAGTGGGGGGATTTGCACGTTGCGGTACATGTGCATCCTGTTCTTGGAGAATTGCCGATCCTGGGTCGACTGGTGAATATTCGTCACCCGTCTGACGGTGGTGATTCCACATTGCTTCGCGCCAGAACACGTGGACCGCCCCCCCGACCTTACGAGGATGCGCACGGTGCCGCCTATCGCGGGATTTACAACCTCGGCGCGCCGCAGGCGTCCAAGTTCGTTTTGGCCACTGGCCAAGCCGGTCACCCATTGTCGCGCCACTACCGCGATTTGGCGCGCATCTGGTCACGCGGCGCATACGTCCAGGCGCTTCCGTTTCCAGATTCCAACGCGACAAATACCTATTCCCGAACGCGCCTCTCGCCAAGGTTCTGAAGAGTACTGTGCGACAAGTTTCCTCGACTGATCGTAGATTACCTGCGGCGGACTTCTGTCAAATATGTTCATCCGATATCTGAAAACCGATGGAATTTTGGTTCTTCCGGCGCGCTAAGCTCTGATTTTTCGTTTGGTAGTTATTTTGGCAGGTAGCTTTGGCAGTTTCTCAAATAATCAATTTAAAACAGTATGTTAGATAGGTGAATGGCGGAGAGACAGGGATTCGAACCCTGGGAACCCTTGCAGGCTCAACGGTTTTCGAGACCGCCCCATTCGACCACTCTGGCACCTCTCCGCGGGGATCATGGTGAGGGGGCATCTAGTGTGGAACGCAGCCTGTGGCAAGAGGGGTTTTGACGGGATTTGAATTTGCCATTGAATGACGACGCAAATGGCTTACTTTCCTAATCTATGACAGTGTTTGTTCATCGCAATGATTTGCCCCGCCCGCCGCGCTCACTTTGGGCGTATACGCCTTGGCTGCTGATTGTTCTGACTACGGTGTTTCTGGCCGTCTTGTCGCTTTCCGTCGCGCCGAGCCAGGCCGCCGACCGTGATCGCATTGGTGCCTTTCTGAATATCACCGGGTTCGACGTAGCACTGGATTCGATTGCAATGTCAGCAGGCAGGGCGCCCGCCATGCTGGGCGTGCCGGACGACCAATTTGGTAACGATTGGGAACGTCTGTCGCGCGACGTATTTGACACCGGGGTCATGCGCACCCTGGCCGAAGATATCCTTGAGGCGACCCTTTCAGACAGTGCGCTCGCCCATGCGGCTGGATTTTATGCCACGGATCTTGGACAGCGGCTGGTGACTGCGGAAAATGCCTCGCATTTGGATGCGGACCGGACCGGCAAGCAGCAATCAGGCCGCGAGATTGTTGCAGGTTTGCTGTCCGACGACGCGCCACGGCTTGAGATCATCAAGCGGATGAACATGGCGGTAAGTTCGGCCGATTCTACCGTTCGCGCCTTGCAGGAGATCCAGATCAGGTTCCTTCTGGCCGCCGATGCCGCCGGGGTGATCAAGCTCAAGGTTGACGCCGAGGGTCTGCGCGCCCTGATGAAACGCCAATCGGGCGAGATGAGCCAGTCGATCCGGCAATCGGCCCTGGCCGGGGCGGCATTTACCTATCAGGGGTTCACCGATGACGAAATTGAACAGTATGCCGAGGCGCTGGAACAGCCGCAAATGAAGCTGGTTTATGAGCTGCTGAATGCGGTGCAATATGAGATTATGGCCAACCGGTTCGAAGTTCTGGCAACCCGGATGGCCGAACTTCATCCATCGCAGGATATCTGATGCGACTGCTTGTACGACTGCGGGCGGCTTTGTGCGGGCTGATCCTGGTGGTGGCGCCCGGTATGGCGCCGACATCGGGTTTGGCCGGCGATCAGATCGACCTGGCCCGCGCGCTGCGTTTGGGCGAAGTGATTGAGGTGCTGCGCGACGAAGGTCGCGCGTACGGCCAGACGTTGAACCGCGATATGCTTGGGGGCAGGGGCGGTGCGTTCTGGTCGGCGGAAGTGGCCCGGATTTATGGGGCGGCCCGGATGGAAGACATCATTCAGATTGCCATGCTGAACGGCATGGATGCCGACCAGATTGATCAGTCATTGGCGTTCTTTGACACCGATCAGGGCCAGCTTATCCTAAGACTTGAAACCTCGGCCCGCCGGGCCATGGTTGACTCGGATATTGCCCAGGCAGCCTATGACGCCTATGCCGCCCTGAAAGGCGGCGATGATGCCCGTCTTGCTCTGATCACCCGGTTGGTCGAGATCAACGACCTGATCGAATACAATGTCGCAGGCTCGCTCAGCTCAAACTTCTATTTCCTGACCGGGTTGGCGCAAAGCGGCGGCTCTGAGCAGAGTGAGGCCGAGATCACGGCGGATGTCTGGCGTCAGGAGGACGAAATCCGCACCGATACCCGTGAATGGATTTTCGGCTTTATGCTGATGGCGTATGACCCGTTACTTGACGCCGACCTTGAGGCTTATATCACTTATTCCGCCAGCCCCGCCGGTCAATCGTTGAATGCCGCCCTGTTTAACGGGTTTGACGCAATGTATCAGGCAATTTCCCACGATCTTGGGCGCATGGTCGGGCGCGCCACAAAATCCAGCGAATTATAAGGAACGCCACATCTTGGTGACAATCGTTG
>DAOUQK010000167.1 GCA_030625695.1 Paracoccaceae bacterium
AGAAGGTCTGTAAGGGTTGATCGGAGTCGCCGTTCGCTACAGTACCCACCAAAAGCGGCTAAGCCGTGAGTGACGAGTTGGGAGGGGTATTGAAAGGTAGGAGTGTCCCGAACTGCCAATATTCAGGCACATGGTTCCGCCGTATCTAGGCCGAACGGCGGCGTTTCATGCCGCTGCGCAGCAACTCCAGTGTCAGGCGAAAGATCGGTTTGGGCCGAAATTGACTGAAATCAGTTGTGTGCGGGGCGGTTCTGCACCACCACCGGGGTCTCAAAATACTGAAAGCGCGGCGTACTGCCAAATGTCTCTGCGACACGGGCAAGAAACGCCTCACCGTGCGCCTCCTTCGCGTCGGCAACGCAGTCCCAAGTATAGACGCCGCCCGCGATGCCAGCATCCGGGTCATAAAGGTAGTTCTTGCAGTGTAGCTTCGGGTGTGATCGCCAGATCTCGGCGCTCTCTTCGAAGAGTGCGACGATACGCTCCCGTCCCATCTCTTTATCAATCTCGAACGTTACGATCTCAGTGATCATTGTTGGTCCTCCTTTTATGGGACGATGATGGCACGCACTTTGGCACATTGCCAGCCGCGAGGCGCCGCGAGATGGTCTTCTCACACTTATCAGATCATTTATTCACCGCGAATGTCTGGTCTGATTGGCCGCAGCGCAGCATCAATGCCAATCAATGAAGAGCAACTCTGTGCCGGGGGTGCGGCGAGCCTCTCGACCATGCCGGTTCTGCCCGGCCGCCGACCTCGCGCACCAAGAAGATCTCGGTCTAGTGAAAACACCTCTGGCCTGCCCGGCGTGAAATTGGCATAAATCACCCTATACCCTTTGCGAACCATGTCTTCCGCCACACTCCTGCCCTGCGTGGCCTGATCACACCGCCGGACGCATCCGAAATGCGCTTTGGCCAGGACCGCTTTGCCGAACTGGATGCACAGGCCGAGTCCGAGGGTTGGCCGCCGGGCTGGCGGATGGAGCATGACGCTCGCGAAGCCAACCGGCAAGCGATGCTTTCCGGCCGGTTGGCACAGGATCTTTGGGTGTTTGCATACGGCGCCCTGACCGGCTGGCGCCGCAGGTTTTGCATGCGGCTCGAAGGCGGGCGCGGCAGCCATGCGCGGCCGGGACTGATGGCGGCGCTCGACGAAGGCGGGCATTGCGACGGCGTCGCCTTCCGCATACCTGCGGCCCTGGTCGACCGGGAAACCGAATTCATGTGGCGGCGCGAGATGTTTGCGGGGGCCTACTGCCCGGTGTTTCTGGAAGTTGCAACGCCGCAAGGCCCTGTTGACGCGTTGGTGTTTGTGATGGACCGGAACAATCACCGCTACATGCCGGACCTAACCGGATCGACGGGCGGATAGCGAAAGTCGGCGCATTCGCACGTCTAAGAATTTCAAATGACTATTCCGCCGTTCACGCGCTAGTGATTTTTCCGTTTGTGCAGGTGGTGAACCCAGCCCGAAAGCTTGTTCTCAGGCTTCGTGCCGGTTTCGCCAGTGTTCCCATATTAAGCGCGCGCGCGCGCCGATGTCGAGAAACGGTCTGGAAGGCAAAAGACTTGGTTCACCGAGGCTTTGCATATCGGCAATCAGCGGATTATTGAGGCCACATGCCATGTCAGCGGCAAGAATTCCGCCGAAAGTGCCCTTGGTAACACCCATTGCGTTCTGACAGACCGCTGACCATACATTTGGTGCCAGTTGGCCAAATCCCGGTGCGCTGTTTCGTGACAGACAGACAAAACCGCTCCAGGTGTGTTCTATTCCGACAGCGGTCAGCATTGGAAAGCGCTTGTCGAACAAATTCTTGTGGCGGTGTTTCACGGTGGTATTTTCTGATTCTGAGATACGCTGGTTTGGGCAATAGTTCAGGCCATGACGGATAATGATCCGGTGATCATTGGTATAACGCATGGTGATGCCAACAAATGCGTTCGCCGGGGTCAGACCCCATGGTTTCTCAACGCCGTAGGTCTTTCGTTCGTTTTCGGTCAATCGCCGTGTCAGGCTGCAATGGGCAACCAAATGAAATAAGCGGTTGCGGTAGAAACCAAACTGCTCCGAAAACCCGTTGGCCGCCATGATGAGCTTGGCACCGCGCAAAGACCCGTGCGCGGTATTGAAGTGAACGCCGTTTTCGAAGGATGCGTCCTGAACCGGTGAATTTTCATAGAGCGTGATATTGCCGGGAAGCGAGTCAGCCAGGCCCCGGGACAACGCCGCTGGATTAAGCAACGCGCCGCCGGGCGTATAGACTGCCGCTGTGAAGTGCGTCGACCCGATTTTTCTAGCCAGGTCGGGCGTCTCGACCCAGTCATATGGCTCCCCGAGAGCCTCCAGTTCTCTGGCAAAAGGTTCCAGTATCTCTTTCACGCCACGCGATGACACGGCGGTATGATACTTGCCATCCAGGGACCATTCGCACTCAATACCATGTGTTTTGATGGTGCCATCAAGTTCGGTAATCGCCATTCTGGCTAGACGCATGAACCGATGCGAGCCATCCAGTTCATTAAGGGAGGAGCCGACATTGTGTGGCAGATCAACCGCAAACCCGGAGTTTCGCCCGGACGCATTCTCTCCGGCCGCTCCGGCTTCGATCACGGCGATCTTTTGATCAGGACAATTTTCTGCCAATCGACGCGCTGCGGCCAGCCCGGCATATCCTGCCCCCAGAACAATCCAATCTGCCGTAACCTCGCCCGCGAGCGCAGGCTTGGGCGTCCGCGTCGGCAAAATGGCGCTCCAGCCATTTGTCTTGTCGTCCAGTGGTAGTCGATCGATCTTCATGTCGGCACTATTGGTTCTGTTGTCGATGCATGACACCTGCTGCCAGAAAACCCCCATCCACACCCAACACATGACCCGTGACATAGCCTGCCTGCTCACTTGCCAGGAATACTGCTGTGAAAGCCGTCTCGTCCGGGGTGCCATAGCGATCCATTGGAATTCCCGCCCGGTAAACGCGGCGCGTCTCATCCGAGTGCATTCTTGCCACCAACTCGGTTTCAATCGCGCCGGGGGCCAGAGCATTTGCGGTTATACCGTATGGGGCCAGCTCAACCGCCATTACCTTGGTCAGCCCGACGACACCAGCCTTTGCAGCACCATAGGCCGCCCGCCCGGTGCCGCCGCGCAGTCCGGCGGTGGACGACAATGTCACAATGCGCCCATAGCCCTGTTGCACCATCTGCCGCGCCGCAGCCTGAGCGCAATAGAACGTGCCGGACAGGTCGATATCGATCAGGCGCTGCCACTCTTCGGGCGTGGTTTCAAGGAATCCGCGTTCGATGCCAACGCCAGCGCAATGCACAAGGATATCGAGCCGCCCGAACTTGTCCATGACCGCATCAGTCATCGCCGTAACGCTGTCCGGGTCGGCGACGTCCACGGTCAGCGCGACAGCCTGTTCTGCGCCAAATTTTCGCGCAACCGCCTCGGCGCCTTTGGTATTACGGTCGGCAATCACCAGCCTGGCGCCAAGCCCGGCCAGTTGCGTGGCCACGGCCCGGCCAATACCGCTTGCGCCGCCGGTAACCAGGGCCACCCGGCCGCTGAAATCCAGCTGCGCCGATATGTGTTCAGGCATTTCCCTCAGCCTCCCTTATATGCGCTTCGGCCGCTCGAGCGACGGCTTCGGGGTCCAGTTCGATGCCAAGACCGGGACCGCCCAGAACCGGCAAAGAGCCGTTCTGCAAGCTCAGGTTGGGCGACTTCACGATGTCCCATTTCAGCAGGTGGTTCATATACTGGTTGCCATCATCCAGATTGCTCAGGGTCGCGGCCGCCTGGTGGGCGGCAACCGTGGTGATTCCGGTTTCGTAGAGCCCGTGGATGCAAATATCGATATCCGCGGCTTCGGCGATATGAGCAACCTTGCGGAACCGGGCGATCCCGCCGGTTTCATGCAGGCCCAGGACAATCAGGTCAGCGGCCTTTTCGCGACACACATCATAGGCATTGTGCGGGGTGAAGACCAGTTGATCCGCGGCAATGGCGATGGGGCTGCGGTTGCGCACCTGCGCGAGGGCGGAAATGGATTCCGCGTTGGTAGGCTGTTCAACCATGTCGATATCGAACTCTGCCATCTTGCGCAGCATCCGCAGGGCCCGCACCGGGGACCAGCTTTCGTTCGGATCCATTCTCAGGCGTTTATCCGGCCCGACGGCTTGGCGCACTTGCCGCGCGATCTCAAGATCAAGCGCATCACCGCGCCCAACCTTGAAATAGATCACGTCGCAGCCCGCTTGAGCCATTTCGTGGGCCTCTGCGGCCACTTCTTCGGCTGTGGCGCCCTGGGGAAAGCCGAAATAGTCAATCTTGTCGCGCACCGCTCCGCCCAGGAGTTCGTGCACGGCGCGACCCGTCGATTTGCCCATCACGTCCCATAGCGCCATTTCCAGCCCCGCCAGCACCTGCCCCGAAAAACGCGGAGCACTACAGGTGCCAAGGGCTTGAAACATGGCGTGATAGCATTCGCCCATCAGGCGCGTATTTTCGAATGGGCTGCGGCCAATGCAAATCTCTTTGGCAATCTTCAGATAGGATTCAATCGCCGAAGCGGAAGGGGTGGCGATGCTTTCGCCAATGCCGACAAGACCATCGTCGGTATGCACCTCGACCAACACGACGCCCGCGCCATGAATGATCCCTTTGGCCCAGTGATAAGGCTTCTTGTAGGGAACCAGCAAAGGCGTGGTTTTGATCTGGGTGATTTTCAATGCATCATCTCCTTGAACAGCATTACCCAAGCAGCAGGTTTGGCAGAAAGAGCGCAATCTCGGGGATGAAGGTTGTCAAAAGCAGTGTAGGAAACCATGCGAACAGGATGAATATCAAGGTCGGCCCGATAAGATCCCGCACCGGAACATTGGTCACTTGCGCACCCAGATAAAGTAACGGGGCGGTGGGTGGCGTGATGTTTCCCATTCCAAGATTGACGCCAAGAACGGCGGCGAAATGGATCGGATCCATGCCAGCGCTTTCGGCAATCGGCAACAACAACGAAGCGCTCAGAATGATGCCGCTGATATCGTCCATCAGCATCCCGATCAGAAGCATGACCAGATTGATCATCAATATGATGACGATCGGATTGTCTGAGATTGAATGGATCAGATCCTCGGCCAAACCGGGGATATCTTCGAAAATTAGGAACCGGCTGGCGATGAGCACCATGAAGATCATCATCATCACCACACCGATAGTGATCGCCGAGTGTTTCAGGCTTTCAGCGAGAATGCCGAGGGTTAGGCCCTTGTAGAAGAAGAACCCGATCGGGATCGCATAGATGACGGCGACACCGGCGGCCTCGGTGGGGGTCATGATACCGCCATAGATTCCACCCAGGATGATCATTGGCATGAAAAGAGCAGGTAGCGCGGTCCAGGTCTTTTGCGAGAGCCGAAGAAAGAACCTCTGTGGGATTTCGGTGATCCGGATGCTGGTGTTATTTCGAAGCACCACAAAGTTCACGATGATCAGCAATATGGTCAAGATCACGCCCGGTACCACGGTCGCGAGGAAACATTTCAACACCGAAAGCTGGCCCACCCAAGCATAAAGCAGCTGAGCCGCGCTTGGTGGGATCAGCAGTCCCAATGGGCTGGCGCTGATAACAAGAGCTGCGGAAAACCCGTCCGGATACCGCGCTTTGCGCAGGTGCGGCATGATGATCGAGCCGATGCAGGTCAGCGTCGCGGCTCCGCTGCCCGAGATCGCACCGAACATGGCGCTGGCAACCACCGAGGCAGCACTCAGCCCACCCCGGAGATGGCCAAACATAAGCTCGGCAATTTCAACAATCGGATTGGCGATCTTGCCTCGCTGCATGATATCGCCAGCCATGATGAAAAGCGGAATGGCCAGCAGGATGACCGAGTTCATCTTCCAGTGCCCGGTGGCAAGGAACCCCGACACGTCGTATCCGCCTGTATAGGATAGCAGAATCAGCACGCCGGCAAACGCTAACGGCACTGATACCCCTATCGCCAGCAGGACACAGATCAGAAGGATCGCAATGGCAATTACCATGTCACGGTCTCCTCTTCATCAGAGCTTGTCCGCCGCTCCGCCTGCATGGCCTTGCCATACTTTTCCGGACCTACCCGTATCATCAGAAAGATCGCCAAGGCGCTGTAAAAGGTCATGAACATTATGCCCAGAAAAATACCCAGGCGCGGAATGAAGAACGGTATCTTCAGCGCGATGGTGGTTTTCCAGCGCGGGTAGTCCGCAATCTCGTCTGCCAGCATTAACCAGGCCCAGTGCAGAACGACCAGGGTGATTGCCAGCTCGATAATGGTAATCGCCAGTTTGCGGAACCATTGCAGCCTGTAGTTATCGGTAAAAGCATCCAGAAGATCAGCGTTGATCTGCTTGCCATAGTAGGTCCCAAGCGCACTGCCCAGAAAGAAAATCCAGAAACAGACCGGCAAGAGCCATTCTTCATAGGCAAAGAGATCGCGTTCCAAAATGTAGCGAAAGAACACCACACCGAAGAACGTGATCGGCAGTAGCGGAAGCGATATGACGACCAGAAATGTTTTGATCCGGACCATCAGCCGGACAAAGCGGCCAAGCCCGGCGGGAAGGGCGTCTTCGAAAAGGATCATTGTGAGCTACGGTCCGGCTGGTGGAGAATGCCCTGAATGCAGAGCATCCCCCGGTTGCGTTATGGATTGTGGCCGAGCGGTCTACTCGCCGGTCAGCTTGTCCATGGTTTCCTGACCGATGACCCCGGCAAGTTCCGGCCAGATGTTTTCCCGGATGTGAGTGATCATTGCAGTCCGCTCTTCAGGGGAGAAGTCCAGAATCTCCCAGCCGGCGTCTCTCATTTGCTGAGTAAAGCCTTCACTGCGCTCCCAGGCCAGGTCCATTACCTGACTGGCTGCTTTTGTGGATGCCGCCTGAATGACCGCACGTTGTTCAGGGTTGAGCTTGTCCCAAGTCTTCTGGCTGGCATAAAAAGCGGAGGCCTCGACCACCGTGTTCACCGGAATGAAGTATCCGCCGACATCGGCTACTGCAAACGTGGAATAGGCCCATTCCGGCGTGCAGCAGATCGCCCCGTCGATGACGCCCGACTGCAGCGCGGGCAAAACTTCGGCCCAGTTCATGGTTGTCGTTCGGTAGCCCAGGCTCTCGGTGGTCATCTTTGCGATCTCCGAGCTCCAGACCCGGATATTCATGCCCTTGTCCCCCAGACCGGTTGGGTCATTCGGTTTCTGCGAGGCAACGACACCAACCAGCCCTTCGCCCACGAGGTTGAGATATACCAGCCCGAGATCAGACAGGATTTCTTTCATAATCACGTTCAGGTTCGAATTAGGATCGCCATAGATGGCTTTCATTTCGTCGAAGGTCGTCACCAACGCTGGAAGGTTCATGACCTCAAGTCGCGGATCGGCCTGAGCATAGACAAAAGCCTGAACAATATCGATGTTGCCGCGGATCGCGTCCTCGACCAGTTCTTCGCCCGAGCCTAACTGCGACGCCGGAAAATAGCTGACTTTCAGCCCAACACCCGCGTCCTCGATCTCTTTGACCATGTTCTCCATGATCTCGTTGCCAAAGTGCTTGGCCGGCCATGTGCCAGCGATCTTAATCCGAACGTCAGCGGCAAAGGCGGCTGACGATAACGTTGCGGCAAGCGCTATGGCAAGCAGCGAACTCCCGATTTTTGGAATACCCATTGAAGCAAATCCTCTTCTGTCATGTGCCGCGCCAAATGGCACGATCGTTCTCGTTGTCCTTTCAACTTGACCTCACGGTGTTCAATTGTCTTGAATGAACCAGACG
>DAOUQK010000025.1 GCA_030625695.1 Paracoccaceae bacterium
ACCACCATGGCGATCTGCTCGGGGCGGACCGCCTCTTCGACCATCACACCGGTGTTTTCCTGACTTTCAGCTTCGCCCAGTTGCTTTTCCAACTCGGGGATCACGCCGTAAGACAGCTCTCCGGCTTTGCCGAGATTGCCTTCGCGCTTGGCGATATCCAACTCGGCCCGCGCCTTTTCCAGGGCTTCCTTGATGTCACGCGCGCCGGCCATCTTGTCGCGTTCGGCCTGCCATTGCGCGGTCATCTCGGTGCTGTGTTCCTGCAAACCGCTCAGGTCTTTCTCCAGCGTTTCCAGACGGTCGCGCGACGCGGTGTCGTCCTCCTGCCGCAAGGCTTCGGCCTCAATCTGCATTTGCAGGATCTGGCGGTCAAGCGCGTCGAGTTCTTCGGGTTTACTATCGACTTCCATCCGCAGGCGGCTGGCGGCCTCGTCCATCAGGTCAATCGCCTTGTCGGGCAAAAACCGGTCAGTGATATAGCGATGGCTAAGGGTCGCGGCCGACACCAAGGCGCTGTCGGAAATCCGCACGCCGTGGTGCAATTCGTACTTTTCCTTGATGCCTCGCAGGATCGAAACCGTGTCTTCGACCGTCGGTTCGGCCACGACAATCGGCTGGAACCGCCGCGCCAATGCCGCGTCCTTTTCGACGTATTTACGGTATTCATCCAAAGTGGTCGCACCGACGCAGTGCAGTTCACCCCGCGCCAAAGCCGGTTTGATCAGGTTCGCCGCATCCATCGCGCCGTCCGACTTACCTGCACCGACAAGCGTGTGCATTTCGTCGATAAACAGGATTATTTCACCCGCCGCCTCGGTGACTTCGGTCAGAACCGCCTTAAGCCGCTCTTCAAATTCGCCGCGATACTTCGCACCGGCAATCAATGCGCCCATATCCAGCGAAAGCAGCTTTTTATCTTTGAGCGATTCCGGCACGTCACCGTTGATGATCCGCAACGCCAAACCTTCGGCAATCGCGGTTTTACCCACGCCCGGCTCACCAATCAGCACCGGATTATTCTTGGTTCGACGGGAAAGCACCTGCATGGTGCGCCGGATTTCTTCGTCCCGGCCAATGATCGGATCAATTTTACCCTGTGCCGCCGCCTCGGTCAGATCGCGGGCGTATTTCTTAAGTGCGTCATAACCATCTTCGGCCGTCGCCGTATCAGCGGTGCGCCCTTTGCGAATGTCATTGATCGCCTCGTTCAGCTTTTGCGCCGTCACAGCACCCGCATCCAGCGCGTCTTTGGCCTTGGATTTGACCATGCACAACGCCATCAGCAGCCGTTCGACCGGCACAAAACTATCGCCGGCCTTTTCGGCCAGCTTCTCGGCCTCGGCCAGAACTTTGCCGGTGGTGGTATCAAGGTACGCCTGCGCGCCATCACCGCTGACTTTGGCGATTTTTCCCATCGCCACGTCCAACGCTTCGACCACGCGGGCGGGCGTGCCGCCGCTTCGGGTGATCAGGTTGCTTGCCAGCCCTTGATCGTCATCCATCAAGGCCTTCAGTATATGTTCGGGGGTCAGTCGCTGATGGGTTTCGCGCATCGCAATCGTCTGAGCTGCCTGCACAAAACCGCGTGCCCGCTCGGTGAACTTGTTTAAGTCCATTGCCGTCTCCTTTTTAAAGCGCCCTTTTGGTTTCAGCGCCCGCTTTGCAGCACGCCATTATCAGGGCCTCGCATTTTATCTGGGGTTAATTCGCCGACATTCAAGGGTAAATTAGTGCGCAAAATGACGCGGATTTACGGGGAGTTTATTCGGATTAAGAAAGCGCTAACGCGAATATACCCCGCCTTGGCCTCAGTTTCGCAGCAATTCGAGCCGATAACAGTCGTTGAAACGGAGGCGCCCACATGCTTGTCACGGATATTGAAATTGCACAGTATTACTATTGTTCGGGCTCATCGCGCCATATTGCCAATGTCAGCATGACTTTGAAACATCAGGTCACTACGCTGTTTTGCCGTCTTGATCTGCCCGAGGATGAAAACGCCAAAGATCGCGCAACCGCTTTTGTCGCCGAGGCAACCCGGCAATTGCTAAGGATGCCCGAATACCGTTCAGGACGTCAAACGCTGTCGTTCAGCGAAACACTCGGCGGGTTTTCTGCGCTCCAATCGGCATAGACAAACACTGCTGTCAAAGTTAGGCAGGCCTCGCACCCAAAAAGCGAGGCCATAAAGTGTCCAATGATCGTCTAATCGTCGCCCTTGATGTCGCCAACGCCGTTCAGGGTCTGGAACTGGCCACTAAACTGGGCGACAGCGTCAGTTTCTATAAAATCGGCCTGGGCATGCTGACCGGTGGCGGGCTGGCGCTGGCCAATGAGTTGATCCAGGAACACGGAAAACGCATTTTCCTGGATATGAAGCTGTTTGATATCAGCAATACGATCGAGGCTGCGGTGCGGGGGCTGGCGGCGTTTGACCTTGATTTCCTGACGGTTCAGGGCGACCCGCATGTTATTCGTGCGGCCAAAATCGGTGCCGAGGGCAGTAATCTGAAAATACTTGGGGTGACCATCCTGACCTCGCTTGACCGGCAAGACCTGGACGATGGGCTGATCAAACCCGGCAATCTGCCCGATTTGGTGCTGGAACGTGCAGGTCGGGCGTTCGAGGCCGGGGCTCACGGGGTCATCGCCTCGCCAATGGAAGCGGCGCAAATACGGGCTTTGCCACAGGCAAGCGGGCGGTTGATTGTCACGCCGGGCGTGCGCCCCAAAGGGGCGGACAAGGGCGATCAGAAACGGGTGACCACCCCGGCTGAGGCGATTGCCAATGGTGCGGACCACATAGTTGTGGGCCGCCCGATTTATCAATCTGTTGATCCGCGTGGTGCTGCACAGGCCATCCAAAGTAATTTGCGCGGGCTTTGATTTAATAAAATTGGCCTGTGCCCGGAAAGGCACATTTAAAAGAACTATTCAAAACTATGGAATTCCTTACTTTGCTAAATAGTTTTTTTGGGCAATTCTATATTTGAAACACTCCCCCAACGGACCGTCTCTTCCTGAGGTTCGTTACCTCCCCCCGCCTCAGCAGCGGGGGGTCTTTCTTATAAAGCTTTGAAAACTCACTTAATCGGGCCAATTACAGCCGCACGATTTTCTCGTAACCTTCGGCAATATCGCGCGTTAACGCCCCGACTTCAAAATTGTATTCACCAATCTGGCCCACCGGCGTTACTTCGGCGGCGGTTCCGGTCAGCCAGCATTGTTCGAAACTTTCAAGCTCGTCCGGCATGATGTGGCGTTCAATCACGTTGATCTGGCGGTCCTTCAACATGCCAATCACCGTCTGGCGGGTGATCCCGTTCAAAAAGCAATCCGGATCGGGTGTGTGTACCTCGCCATCTTTGACAAAGAAAATATTCGCGCCCGTCGCTTCGGCCACATAGCCGCGATAGTCGAACATCATGGCGTCTGAACAGCCTTTTGCCTCGGCTGCGTGTTTGGACATGGTGCAGATCATATAAAGCCCGGCCGCCTTGGCATGGCTGGGAATGGTTTCGGGGCTGGGACGTTTCCATTTCGAGATGTCCAGTTTGGCACCTTTGTATTTGGCGTCACCGTAATACGCGCCCCATTCCCACACCGCGATGGCAAGGCGAACCGGATTGCGGGCTGACGCCACGCCCATGTCTTCGCCCGCCCCGCGCCAGGCGATGGCGCGGACGTAAGCGTCAGTCAGGCCACTGGCGGCCAGGGTTTCGACCTTGGCCGCTTCAATCTCATCCACAGTAAAGGGGATTTGAAAATCCACCATATTGGCCGAGCGGTGAAGACGTTCAGAATGCTGACGGGATTTGAAAATCTTGCCGTTATACGCCCGTTCGCCTTCGAACACCGAACTGGCATAATGCATGGCGTGGGTCAGGATGTGAATGTTGGCGTCGCGCCAGTCGATCAACTTACCATCCAGCCAAATCTGACCGTCCCGATCATCATATCCTGACATTCTTCACTCTCCTGCACGTGGGTTCTTTTGCATATATTGCGCGAATAATGACCATAACGGACATAATATTGCGTGAAAACTGCGATTCGATATCGCTTCACCCTTGGAATGTCAACAACGCTGACGTAAGCTGAAACAAACGAGTGATGAGGGTCTGGGGATGTCGGACGGGCGAATGGCGCAGGTCTACGGGGGCGAAAGCCTGTTGTTTCTGACTGATGAGCAGTTGCGGCAGGGGATTGAGGCGATGTTTTTTGCCTACCGCGGGTTCACGGCTGATCCTGATCGAATTCTTGGCGAATTGGCTTACGGTCGGGCGCATCACAGGGCGATTCATTTCATCAACCGGGTGTCGGGAACAACGGTGAATAACCTGCTGGCCATTCTTGGTGTTACCAAACAATCCCTGAACCGGGTGCTGCGTACGTTGATTGCTGACGGGCTGGTGGAAAGCCGGGTTGGCACAATCGACAAGCGCGAGCGCCACTTGTTTCTGACCGAAGCCGGGCACGCATTGGAAACCCGGCTGTCGGACGCGCAGCGGGCCAGAATGCGAGCCGCCTTTCGCGATGCCGGACCCGAGGCCGTGGCGGGTTTCAAACAGGTGTTGGAAGCAATGATGGACCGAGACATGCGCCACGCTTATGGCAAAATGCGGGGGAACACGACATGAGTGCGCTGGACGCCCATTTGTTGATTGTTGATGACGACGAGCGCATTCGCGATCTGTTGAAGAAATTCCTGATGCGGCACGGGTTTCTGGTGACAGCGGCACGGGACGCGGAACATGCGCGCCGGGTTTTGAAGGGATTGGAGTTTGATCTGATCGTTATGGATGTGATGATGCCGGGCGAAGACGGGGTTTCGCTGACTCGGAGTCTGCGTGAAATCCTGAGCACACCAATCCTGCTGCTGACTGCCAAGGGTGAAACTGAAAACCGCATTGCCGGGTTGGAGGCAGGAGCAGATGATTATCTGCCCAAGCCGTTTGAACCCAAAGAGTTGTTGCTGCGGATCAATGCGATATTGCGGCGGATGCCGGAAACACCGGTGGCTGAAACGGT
This sequence comes from Paracoccaceae bacterium, assembly GCA_030625695.1. Classification (GTDB taxonomy): domain Bacteria; phylum Pseudomonadota; class Alphaproteobacteria; order Rhodobacterales; family Rhodobacteraceae; genus NVQY01. Next base: position 5,032 of record DAOUQK010000025.1, read on the forward strand.
GCCGAAAATCCTGCATCTGGGGCCAATCCGTTATGACATAGAACGTGGCGAGATGTGGCAAGGTGATACCCCGGTACGTCTGACCGCGACCGAAAGCCAGCTGATGAAGATATTCGCGGCCTTTCCCGGGGAACCGGTGACACGCGCCAAGCTGGTTGAAGATCTTGGTCGGGATCGGGGGCAGGCGCAGGAACGGGCGGTGGATGTGCAGATCACCCGGTTGCGACGCAAGGTAGAGCCTAATCCGAAACAGCCGCGCTATTTGCAGACGGTGCGGGGTGCTGGGTATATGCTGGCACCGGATTGACGGGGCGGGAGCCGCTTTGCGGCGATTCTAAGCCTCCCCTCTCGGGCCTGCAAGCAGGCCCTGACGGGTAACGGGACGGGAGTTTACTTGGCGAGATGAAGAGTGGAGTTTCGATGAAGACTGCCCTGATCACCCACGCGGATTGTCTGAACCATGTAACACCAGATGGCCATCCTGAGCGGGTGGCGCGGTTGGAGCATGTGTTGCATGCATTGGAGCCGTTGGATTTGAACCGGGTGACAGCGCCGTTGGCGGCGGATGATGATATTTTAAGGGTGCATCCGGCCAGTTATCTGGCAGATCTGCGGCGGAATTCCCCCAGTGACCAGTTTTTTCAGATTGATGGGGATACCTGGATGTCGCCCGGATCACTTGATGCGGCATTTCGGGCGGCAGGGGCGGTGGTGCGCGGGGTTGATATGGTTTTGAACGGCGAAGCGACAAATGCTTTTGCTGCTGTGCGCCCGCCGGGGCACCATGCCGAAACGGACACGGCCATGGGGTTTTGCCTGTTTGGCAATGCCGCGTTGGCGGCGAAATATGCGTTAGATCATCATGGGTTGGCACGGGTCGCGGTTGTTGATTTCGATGTGCATCACGGCAATGGCACTCAGGATTTACTGTGGGATGAACCGCGTGCGTTGTTTATCAGCTCGCAACAGATGCCGCTGTGGCCCGGGTCCGGCAAGCCGGACGAGACCGGCACTAGTGGCAACATCCTGAACCTGCCGTTGCCCCCCGACAGCGGCAGCGCCGAAATGCGCGTGGCCTGGCGCGACAAGGCCTTGCCGCGCCTGCGCAGTTTCGCACCCGAATTGATCATCATTTCCGCCGGGTTTGACGCGCATATGGACGACCCATTGGCGCAATTGAACTGGCAGACCGAGGATTTCACGTGGTTGACGCGCGAATTGTGTGCCGTGGCGCAAGAGGTTTGTCAGGGTCGCATCGTCTCGACTTTGGAAGGCGGGTATGATCTGAACGCGCTGAGTGCGGCCACCGCTGCGCATGTGCAAGAACTGATAAAGGCCGCGACATGAGTGATACACCTGTAAGCGAAATGAGCTTTGAAGACGCGATGAAAGAGTTGGAGCACGTTGTTGGCCAGCTTGAACGTGGTGATGTGGCGCTGGATGCGTCGATCACGCTTTATGAACGCGGGGCGGCGTTGAAAAAGCGCTGCGAGGACGAATTGAAGCGTGCCGAAGAAAAAGTGGCGGCGATCACGTTGGATTCCGATGGGACCCCGACCGGGGTCAAACCCGTCGAAGGGCTTTGAGCGTCGGACCGTGGATCGCCTACCTCTGAACAAAGCGCTTGAACAGGCCCGCGATCTATCGGCCAAGGGTATTCTGTCCGCCCTTACGGGATTAGAGTCGCCGGTTGCTCAGGCTGTCGCACACGCAGTGAACGGCGGCAAAGGGCTGCGGGCGTTTCTGGTGCTGGAATCAGCGCGCATTCATGGGATTTCCCCGGATCGCGCAGCCCCTGCTGCTGCTGCGATCGAGGCAATGCATGCCTATTCCCTGGTGCATGATGATCTGCCTTGTCTGGACAATGACGACCTGCGCCGGGGTCAGCCGACAGTTCATGTCAAATGGGATGAGGCCACGGCAATTCTGGCCGGGGATGCCTTGCACAGTCTGGCGTTCCAACTGGTGATGGACGTAGGAACATCTGCCGAGAACAAGGTCTGCCTGTCTCAGACCCTGGCAAGGGCGGCCGGGTTGCGGGGCATGGTTGGCGGGCAGGAAATGGACATTGCTGCGGAAACGTCGCTTAAACAACTGACATTGGGTGAAATTACCACGCTTCAGACCGGCAAGACCGGCGCTTTGATCCGCTGGTCGGCCATGGCCGGGCCGCGCATTGTGGGGGCTGAAACAAACAGTCTTGATATCTTTGGGACATGCCTTGGCCTTGCCTTTCAGATTGCTGACGACATTTTGGATATCACCGGTGATGTCACCAAGGTAGGTAAGGCCGTGGGTAAGGACGCCGTGGCGGGCAAGGCGACGTTTGTTTCGCATCTTGGGCTGGACGGTGCCAGAAAATACGCCCACCAAAAGATTGACGAAGCATGCATGGCCTTGTCTGAGTGTGGTCCAGACGCCGAGACCCTACGCCAAGCGGCGCGCTTTGTGATTTCGCGCGACACCTGAGCGTGCCGGATGGGCAAGGGTCGATCCTGATCGACGGCCTGGCCCTCTTGGATGCCGATGCGAGCGATTTCATTCGTTCGTCGACTTAGTCAAATATGGGTTTGCACCAATCATGTCGCAGGTCTGACACCTTGCGGCTGACTGCCTAAATCAGTATTTATAATATGAGTTTAGCTCCAGAGTCGAAGGCGCAGATGTCAGACAGGCCAAATACCCCATTATTGGACCGCGTGGCGCGTCCCGCAGACCTGAAGCAATTCTCAGATGCGCAGTTAAGCCAGGTGGCGGCGGAACTGCGGGCTGAAACCATTTCCGCGGTGTCCGTAACCGGCGGCCATCTGGGCGCAGGGCTTGGGGTGGTTGAACTGACGGTGGCGCTGCATGCGGTGTTCGATACACCTCGGGATAAGGTAATCTGGGACGTAAGCCACCAGTGTTACCCGCATAAAATCCTGACCGAACGGCGCGATCGTATTCGCACCCTGCGGATGAAGGACGGGCTGAGCGGGTTCACCAAACGAGATGAATCCCCTTACGATCCGTTTGGTGCCGCGCATTCTTCGACCTCGATCAGTGCGGCCCTTGGGTTTGCTGTGGCCCGCGACCTTGGCGGTTCGACGCCTGAAGGGTTGGGCGATGCGATTGCCGTAATCGGTGATGGGTCGATGAGCGCAGGCATGGCTTTTGAAGCGATGAACAACGCAGGTCATCTGAAAAAGCGGCTGATCGTAATCCTGAACGACAATGAGATGAGCATTGCACCACCGGTGGGCGCATTGTCGGCCCATTTGTCGCGGCTTTACGCAGAAGAGCCGTTTCAGGAATTTAAAGCGGCCGCCAAGGGGGCCGTGTCGCTATTGCCGGAACCGTTCCGCGAGGGCGCGAAACGGGCCAAAGAGATGCTGAAAGGCATGGCTGTTGGCGGGACGTTGTTTGAATCGCTTGGGTTTTCCTATCTCGGGCCGATCGACGGCCATGACATGGCGCAATTGTTGCCGGTTTTGCGCACGGTCAAAGCGCGCGCCGCCGGACCAATCCTGATCCATGTGTTGACCAAAAAGGGCAAAGGGTATGCGCCTGCCGAAACCGCGCGTGATCGTGGCCACGCCACTGCGAAATTCGATGTGGTGACGGGGGAGCAACAGAAAACGCCGTCAAACGCGCCCAGCTATACTGACGTTTTTGGCGAGGCTTTGGTGCGGCTCGCAGGCAAAGACGACAAGATTTGTGCTGTTACGGCCGCCATGCCCGACGGCACCGGCCTGAACCTGTTTGCCGAGAGGTATCCAAGCCGGTGCTTTGATGTCGGTATCGCCGAACAACACGGCGTCACCTTTTGTGCGGCATTGGCGGCGGGCGGGATGAAACCGTTCTGTGTGATGTATTCCACCTTCTTGCAACGTGGCTTTGACCAGATAGTGCATGACGTGGCGATCCAGGGCCTGCCAGTGCGCTTTGCCATCGACCGGGCTGGTCTGGTCGGCGCGGATGGGCCAACCCATGCGGGCAGTTTTGACATCGCATACCTTGCCAACCTGCCCGGCTTTGTGGTGATGGCCGCAGCGGACGAAGGCGAGTTGGTACATATGATCGCCACTGCCGCCACACACGACAGCGGGCCGATTGCCTTTCGCTATCCACGCGGGTCAGGCGAAGGCGTCGAAATCCCTGATCACGGCGAAGTTCTTGAGATCGGCAAGGGGCGGATAATTACGCAAGGCGCGCGCGTGGCGATCCTGTCTTACGGCACCCGTCTGGGCGAAGTGCGCAAAGCCGCCGAAGCCTTGGGCGCGCGCGGTATCACCCCGACCATTGCCGATGCGCGATTTGTCAAACCGCTGGACCGCGATCTGATATTGAGGCTGGCGGCCGAACATGAGGCGCTGATCACCGTCGAAGAAGGTGCCATCGGCGGGTTTGGCAGCCATGTGGCGCAGTTATTGGCAGATGAGGGCGTGTTTGATGCCGGGTTGAAGTACCGCTCGATGGTGTTCCCGGATATCTTTATTGATCAGGCAAACCCTGCGGATATGTACAAGGTGGCAGCGATGGATGCCGCTGCGATCGAAGCGAAGGTTCTGGATGTGCTGGGCGTGGCCACGATAGGCGAGAAACGGGCGTAGGGTGGGTGAAAACCCACGTTTGCCCCGATTTTAATCGTCGGCAAACGTGGGTTTTCACCCACCCTACGCCTCAACCATCGCCGCCAGCCCTTCGCGATACCCCGGATAGATCAACTCTATCCCCAACTCATCCTTGATCCGATCATTGCGCACCCGCTTGTTCTCACCATAAAAGCTGCGCGCCATCGGGGTCATTTCGGCCTCGGCAAAGGGGATGGCCGGGGGCACCGGCAGGCCCAGCAGGTTGGCGGTGTGGGCGATCACGTCTTCGGGTGGGGCCGGGTCGTCGTCGCACAGGTTATAGATCGCACAGGGTGGGGTGGAATTGGGCCTTGCCATCGACGTGGCCAGAATCTGGGCAATATCCTCGACATGAATGCGGGAAAACACCTGACCGGGTTTGATGATACGGCGCGCGGTCCCATTTCGAACCTTGGCGAGCGGCCCGCGCCCCGGCCCGTAGATGCCCGCCAAACGGAATATGTGCAACGGCAGGTCAGGGATCATAGCCCAGGCCTTTTCGGCCTCGACCCGCCAGTGACCGCGTTTTGAGGCAGGCGAAGGTGGCGTGCTTTCGTCCACCCACCCGCCACCGTGATCACCGTAGACGGCGGTGGTCGACAGATACCCAACCCATTGCAGGTGCGGTGCTGCGCGGGTTATTTCGGCCATAAGATGCGCCAGCACCGGGTCTCCGGCCTCGGTCGGTCCGGCAGAGGTCAGCACATGGGTGACCCCGTCCAACGCCTGCGCGTTGACTTCGGACGGCCAGATCAGCGGCTCGACCCCGGTGGCCCGCATCGCCGCCGCCTTGTCAGGGTCGCGGGTGGTGGCAATGATGCGCCAGCCTTTGGGGATCAGCACATTGGCAAGGGCACGGGCGCTGTATCCATGGCCTAAAGATAAAAGTGTTTTGCTCATACCGTTAAATGCAGCCGTTCTACGGCGCTGGCAAGTGCAAGACAGGCTTGATCCGAATCAGCATTTCCGCCTTTGATAAGGGATGAGTAAAAACAAACCTGATCTGCAATCGGCCTATGGCCTGAAATCCGCCGACGACTCGCGTCGTCTTTATGCCGATTGGGCCGGGGATTACGATGCCGGTTTTGCCTCGCAAGAGGATTACCAGCTGCACATCCACACCGCACGTGCCTTTGTCAGTGCTGGCGGTCAAGGGCCGGTTCTGGACGTTGGTGCCGGTACTGGCCTGTGCGGCGCGGTTCTGGCGGCGATGGGGGCGGGGCCGATAGATGCCACCGATATCAGCGCCGAAATGCTGGATCAGGCTATGCAAAAAGACATCTACCGCGACGCGATCGAGGCCGATCTGAACTTGGGCATTCCCGTGCCGCCGGAAAGCTATGCTGGAATCGTGTCCTCTGGCACCTTCACCACCGGCCACGTCGGCCCGGGCGCGATTGACGCGTTGTTAAGGGTGGCAAGACAGGGCGCGCAATTTGCCTTGTCGATCAACAGCAAACATTATCAAAGCGCGGGATTTGAGCAGGCATTCGCCACGCTGTCGCTAAACGATAAAATCAGCAAGCTGAGCCTGCCGGAAGTCCAGATTTATGGAGATCTGGCTGATGGGCTTCACAAATACGACACCGCGTTGATTGCGTTGTTCGAGAAAAACTAGGCCGCGTCAGGCGATCGCGAAAGAAACGCACCACCCTTTCAAAGGTTGAACAAAGGGCCGCCCAACCGCGCCATTCCTATTTCCCCTTCCAGACCGGATCACGTTTTTCGGCAAACGCCCGTGCCCCTTCCAGTTGGTCGTCTGAGGAATAAAGCACATCCACGCTGGCCAACTGGCGACCGGTAATCCGGTTCATCGCGTCCTGAAACTTGGCGTCTTCGGCATCGCGCACAATCTCTTTGATCGCCGCATAAACCAAAGGTGGGCCGCTGGCGATCAAACGCGCCAATTCCCACGCCCGATCCATCAGATTGTCTGCCGGGATAACCTCATTCACCAACCCCCAGCGGTGCGCTTCGCCCGCATCAAACCACCGGCCCGTCAACAGCAATTCCATGGCGATGTGATAGGGGATGCGTTTGGGCAGTTTGACGCTGGCCGCATCCGCCACGGTGCCCGAGCGGATTTCGGGCAAGGCAAAGCTGGCGTGATCCGCCGCCAGGATTATATCCGCACTTAACGCCAATTCCAGACCACCGCCGCAGGCAATGCCATTTACGGCGGCGATCACCGGTTTGTTCAGATCGCGTAATTCCTGCAAGCCACCAAACCCGCCAACGCCATAGTCGCCGTCCACTGCGTCGCCATCCGCCGCCGCCTTAAGATCCCACCCCGGGCAAAAGAACTTTTGCCCACCGCCGGTCAGGATCGCCACCCGCAAATCTGGATCATCGCGAAAGTCGCGAAATACCTCGCCCATTTCACGCGAGGTTTTCAGATCGATCGCGTTGGCTTTGGGTCGGTCCAGTGTCACCAACAGGACCGCGCCATCACGTTTGGTTTTTATTGCAGTCATGGGTCACCCTTTCGAATAAGCGCATCAACCGCCACCGCTCGTGTCGGCGTGCAGATCAGCGGGTTAACCTCAACTTCGCCAACTGTGTCTGCATTGGCAAGGACATAGGCCTGAATCGCGTCAATTGCATCCAGAATCGACTCGGTATCAGCGCCCGGTTGGCCGCGATACCCTGCAAGTATGGGCGCGCATCTAAGCCGGTTCAAAGCCTGTTTTACCTGCGCCCGTTCGCTGGGGATCAAAAGCGATGTGCTGTCTTGCAACAATTCGGTCGTAACGCCGCCCGCCGCCAATGTCAGAACAAACCCATGCGCCGGGTCCTGTATTACCCCGATCAGCAATTCGGCCACGCCACCGGTTACCATTTCTTCGACCAGATACCCTTCGACGTCCATGTTTTGAGCCGCCGCCAATACCTGATCGGGTGCAAGGTTCAACCGCACGGCCCCATGCTCGCTCTTATGGCCCAGACCTGTGCCTTTCAACGCCAGCGGAGCCGTCAAGCCTTGCGCCTTCTCGGCGATGGCCTCAGAGCTGCCCGCCTGACTATTTACCGGTACAACCAATCCACACCCGGCCAGAGCCGCTTTGGCTTCTGCCTCACTCACAAGAGAATACGCCGCAGTTTTGCGTGGCAGCAAAACAGGCTCTGCGGTCGGTGTTCTGCTGGCAGCTGCGGCAGCGGCAGCGACAGCCACCAGCGCCTCATTCAATCCGACCATTGGAACCACGCCGCCCTGCATCAACTCCTGCGCGACAGATTTGGGCATCAACTCTGGCAAAGTGGACACCACGGCAAATGGTGCGCCGGTCATTGCCCGCACCTCTAACGCAGCTTGTGTGGCGCAGGCCCAGTCGCCAATCTGTGACGTTGGATAATCAACAATCGACAATGTCATGGCAATATCTTCGCCAGTCATCCCGGCCCACGCCTTTGCCATTGCTGGTGCGTCTCGCCAGATATAGGTGTGATAATCCAGCGGGTTGGCCAAGGCCACCATCGGACCAAGTGCCGCTCGCAGGTGGTTTTTCTGCGGCTCCGACAGAGCTGGAAACGTCAAGCCACGCGCCTTGGCAGCATCGGCAATCAGACTGGCCTCGCCGCCCGAGCAACTGATCGAGGATATTCTGTTAGACCCTAAAGCACCAACACAATGCACCAATTTCAGCGTCTCCAGAAACTCTGGCAACCCATGCACTCGGGCAATTCCCAATCGATCCAGAAACGCCTGTGCCCCGGCATCACTCCCGGCAAGTGAAGCGGTATGCGAAAGGGCTGCTTGCTGCGCCTGCTCGGAGGTGCCGGATTTCAAGGCAATCAAAGGGACGCCGCACTGATGCGCCTTTTGGGCCAGCGCCTCCCATCCACGTAAATCGGCGAACCCTTCGATATGCAATCCAATCGCCGTGACGCGGGTGTCTTCCAGCAATTCAAGGGCGATTTCGGCCTGCGAGGTCTGCGCCATATTCCCGCAGGTGATCATATAGGCAATTGGCAAGGCGCGTTGCTGCATGGTCAGGTTGATGGCGATATTGCTGGATTGGGTCAGGATCGCCACGCCGCTCTCAACCGGTTCCATCCCATGTTGATCCGGCCAGATTGCAACCCGGTCAGCTGCGTTGACAAAGCCATAACAATTTGGCCCCAGAACCGGCATATCGCCCGCGGCCTTTATAAGTTGGTCCTGAAGCAAATCGCCGCCCGCATCTTCGGCTTTTGCCTCGCTGAAACCAGAGGCAAAACACACGGCCCCCCCGGCGTCCAGCTGGCTCAGTGCCTGAACCGCCTCAATTGTTGCGACCCTGTTGATACCAATAAAGGCCGCATCAATCGGACCCGGCCAATCTTCCAAACGCCGGATTGCAGCCTTGCCGGCAATCTGTTTGCCGGACGGGTGGACCGGAAAAATCTCACCATCAAAGCCAATTCCCTGCGCCGCCCGGATAATTGACGCGCACCACGCCCCGCCACCGATCACGGCGATCGAACGTGGTTTAAGCAAGCGGGAAAGATCACGTTTCATTGGCGAACCTCGGTCAAATATCACACATGGGCGAGCCTCCGGCGGCGATATTTATGCGCCTAGCGCACGTAACAAATCGCGACTGATGATGTGGCGCTGAATCTCCGAGGTTCCATCCCAGATACGTTCAACCCTTGCGTCCCGCCAAAATCTTTCAAGCGGGTAATCATCCATCAGCCCCATGCCGCCGTGCAGCTGAATCGCGGTATCCGTCACCCGGGCGAGCATTTCTGAGGCATAAAGCTTGGCCGAAGCAATCTCGCGATTGGCGGACAGACCTTGATCCAGGCGGTCAGCTGCGGCCAGGGTCAGCAGGTCCGCTGCGTCAATTTCTGTGATCATATCGGCAATCTGAAAACTGACCCCCTGAAATTTGCCAATCTTCTGGCCGAATTGTTCCCGGGTCGCGGCATAGTCCAAAGCGTAATCAAACACCCGTCGCGCACGCCCCACCGACATGGTCGCCACGGTAATGCGCGTGGCATAAAGCCAGGTGTTCATCACCTCAAAGCCACCATCAACTTCGCCCAGAACCTGCGCATCGGACAGGCGACAATCATCAAACTCAAGAATCATGTTCTTGTAACCACGATGGCTGACAGACTTATACCCATCGCGAATGGTAAACCCAGGTGTGCCGCGATCAACCAGAAAGGCGGTAATCCGCTTTTTCGGCCCCTTTGGCGTCTGATCCTCACCCGTCGCCATGAACACAATGATGAAATCCGCATGATCCGCGCCAGATATGAAATGTTTGGTGCCGTTTACCAACCAATCACCGCCATCACGCCGCGCTGCACATTTCATCCCACGGATATCCGAACCCGCACCCGGTTCGGTCATTGCCAGCGCATCCATCCGTTCACCGCGCACCGCAGGCATCAGATACCGTTCGATCTGATCACCGGCGCAGGCCATCAGGATGTTCTGGGGCCGCCCGAAGAAGTGGTTCAGCGCCATTGAGCCACGCCCAAGTTCCCGTTCAACCAACGCGAAATCAACATGGGACAATCCCGCACACCCCACGCTTTCGGGGAAGTTGCAGGCATAGAACCCCAGCTTCAGGGTCTTTTCCTTGATGTCATCGGCAATTTCGCGGGGGACTTCGCCGGTCCGTTCAACCAATTCTTCGTGCGGGTAAATCTCATTTTCCACAAACGCCCGCACCGTGTCGGCGATCATCAGTTGCTCTTCATTCAGCCCATAGATCACAGGCGCCTTCCGTCACGTTGCATAATCCGCCCCTTCCTGATCGAGAATAGCCTTTAGCTCGGCCAGATGCCGCACATCCTGTTCAGGATACTCTTCAAGCTCGCGCGCAGTCTTTTCCGCCACATCATCCGACAAAACCCGCAAAGGTTGGCCAGTTTGGAGCGCACGAATATAGGTTTCGGCCGCCCGTTCAAAATAAAACATCCGGTTGAATGTCTCGGCCACCGTGTCGCCAATGATCAACACGCCGTGATTGCCCATGATCATCACCTTGACCTTGGGGTCAGTCAGCAACCCGGCGCAACGTTGCCCTTCTTCTTCAAATGCCAATCCGCCATAGCCGTCGTCAATCACATACCGGTTGAAAAAGGTCGCACAGTTCTGGTCAATCGGCGGCAAGTGGCTGTCGGCTAAAGACGCAAGAACCGTGGCAAAGATTGAATGCACATGCATGACACAGCGCGCATGGGCGCAATGACGATGTACCCCGCCATGCAACCCCCAGGCGGTTGGATCTGGGGCATCGGGCCCGCTCAGTGCCTCAGCATCGTTCACGTCCACTTCGATCAGATCGCTGGCGCGGATACGGGCGAAATGCATCTGGTTCGGGTTCATCAGAAACCGCGTGCCATCGCCGTTGATAGCCATGGAAAAGTGGTTGGCCACCGCCTCGTGCATGTTCAGCCTTGCGGTCCAGCGGAATGCCGCCGCCAGATCGACCCGTTCCTGCCAATGCGGTTGAGTATTGTGTAATTTTGAGACGCTCATGCTGCCTACTCCCGGTTTCTCAAACAGCCCTATCAGACCACTGCACCGCTGACTAACCACAAAGCGACCTGTCAATGTCGTGAAGGTGAGGTCTGGCGACACTCATCACCCGTTGCGAAAGCAGGGGAATTGCGGCATGACATTACCAACGTCGCCCACCGGAGGAGCCGTTGATGACCAAGACACCCGACAATACAATTGACCACCTGCTGGACGCCGCCCTGCCCCACGTTCCGTTTGATGGTTGGACCAATGCCAGCTTTGACGCCGCCATCAGCGACACCGGAATTGACCCAACCCTTGCCCGCGCCCTGTGTCCGCGCGGTGCCGTTGATCTGGCATTGGCGTTCCATCTTAGGGGGGATGCGGCAATGTCCGCGCGGATCAACACTGCTGACTTTGGCGCCATGCGGTTTCGTGACCGGATTGCGGCGGCAGTGCGATACCGGCTTGAGGATGTTCAGGACAAGGAACTGGTTCGCCGCGGTGTGACGTTGTTTGCCTTGCCGCAATACGCAGGCGATGGTGCCCAAGCGATCTGGAACACCTGCGGGTTGATCTGGGACGCATTGGGCGACACGTCGGACGATGTGAACTGGTATACCAAACGCGCCACCCTTTCGGCAGTCTATTCCGCAACCGTGCTGTATTGGCTGGGTGATCAAAGCCCGGATCATCAGGCCACCTGGGCCTTTCTGGACCGGCGGATCGAGAATGTTATGCAGATTGAAAAACTAAAGGCCAAGGTGCGTGACAATCCGGCGTTAAAGCCGCTGTTGGCAGGACCCAATTGGTTGTTGAACCAAATACACGCGCCCAAACCTGCACGCGATAATCTGCCCGGGTCCTTGCATCCGCGCCCCTGATGGGATCAGAATGGGTGCAAATTACGGCCGAAAAAGGAAACACTAATGACCACTATGATGCGCGCCGTCGAAATATCCAAACCCGGCCCCCCTGACGTTCTGAAACTGACCGAGCGCCCCATGCCGGAACCAGCCCACGGGCAGATCATCCTCAAAGTGGCATATGCCGGGGTCAATCGCCCCGATGCACTGCAACGCGCCGGGGCTTACGCGCCGCCGCCGGGTGCCAGCGACTTGCCGGGGCTTGAGGCATCGGGCGAAGTGGTGGCGCTGGGGGCTGGCGTTGACGGGCTGAACATTGGCGACCTGGTCTGCGCGTTGTTGCCGGGCGGTGGCTACGCTGAATATGTGGCGACCCCGGCGGCCCACTGCCTGCCGGTGCCGGATGGAATGGGGATGAAAGAAGCCGCCTGTTTGCCCGAAAATTTCTTTACCGTATGGTCGAATGTGTTCACCCGGGGTGGGCTGGTAGCTGGCGAAAAGTTTCTGGTGCATGGCGGATCAAGCGGGATTGGCACGACGGCAATCCAACTGGGACAGGTATTTGGCGCGCGGGTGTTTGCCACGGCCGGGTCAGATGCCAAATGCCAAGCCTGTCTGGACTTGGGCGCGGAACAGGCGATCAACTACAAACAGGGCGATTTTGTTGAAATGATGCACGCCCAGGGTGGTGCTGATCTGATTCTCGACATGGTCGGTGGTGATTATATCCCGCGCAATATCAACGCATTGGCGATGGATGGCCGTCTGGTCCAGATCGCTTTCCTGCAAGGGCCCAAGGTCGAGTTGAACTTTGCCCAACTGATGGTGCGCCGCCTGTCAATCACCGGATCAACCCTGCGTCCGCAAAGCGATCTGGCCAAGGCGCGCATCGCCGAAGAACTTGCCGCGTCGGTCTGGCCCTTGCTGGACTCGGGCCGTATCGCCCCGGTGATGGACAGCACGTTTGATCTGTCTGACGCCGCCGCCGCCCACGCCCGCATGGAGGGGTCCACCCACATTGGCAAGATCGTCCTTAAGGTAGCCGACGGCTAAAATCAGGGAAGTTTTGACCGTTTTGTACCTGCATTTCAGGTGGGTTATTGCGTTTTGTACAAAGCTATTTGGTTAGGTTTGCAGACGCAAAATTCTTCCGACGGTTACCATTCGCCAAGTCCCTTGGCGGAAATCAATACCCCTCTCTGATGACATGTTATATATGACGTGTTATCAGAGGGGGGCATTGATTGGTGGACGGGATCAGAAAATTGCGTGTGAAAGTTTCATTTATACCTGATCGCCTGATGATTGACCTGTCAAATATCCGCAAGCTGGGGTTCCGCCCGGCGGACGGCGGGGTGAAACCCCGCCCTACGCTCAAGTTCATCCGTAGGGTGGGTGCAACCCACGCATCGCACCCGGTCACTTCACAGCGCGCCGATAGAAATGCCAGGTCGCGTGGCCCAGAATTGGCATCACCACGATCAACCCAAGGAACATTGGCAGCGACCCCAGAACCAACCCGGCGGCAACAATTGCGCCCCAGGTCAGCACCACGCGCGGGTTCTGTTTCGTCACTTTGATCGACGTGGCAATCGCCACCTGCACCCCGACGTTGCGGTCCAGCAGCAAGGGAAACGACACCACGCTCATTGCCAACACGCCCAGCGCAAAGAAAAACCCGACACCAAAACCTAGGATGATCATCATCCAGCCCGGCCCGGTGGTCAGCACATCGCGCGCAAATACCATGGCCGAGGCCGGTGGTTGAGTCCCCATCGTCACGGCCAAAATTGCACCCGCTGTCAGCATCCACGCAAAGAATATGCCGGTCATGTAAATGCCCAACACCAGAATCGCCCCAAACGAAGGTGAGCCGATAAAGCCCAGCGCATGCCCCCAATTGGCCTCTAACCCGGCTTCTCGACGACGGCTAAGCTCATACAATCCGACCGCCGCCACCGGCCCCAACAGGGCAAATCCGGAAATCAACGGGAACATCAACGGCAGCAAATCCTTTTGCAACCCAAGGCCAATCAGCAGCAGGCCGATGATCGGATAAACCAGCACGGCAAACATCGCATCCGTGCGACTGGCCATGAAATCCTGCACGCCAGCGCGCAAAGC
>DAOUQK010000337.1 GCA_030625695.1 Paracoccaceae bacterium
CCGCGCCATGCCAAGCCCCGCATCCTTGCGCAACGGCATTGGCGTGGACCCGGTGTGGCTATCCTTGCCGGTCAGAGTAATCTGGGTCCAGGACAACCCTTGTCCGTGGGTGACAACGCCAATCTCGCGCCCTTCGGCCTCTAATATCGGACCCTGTTCGATGTGCAGCTCAAAGAACGCATGCATCTTGCGCTGCCCCACCTCTTCCTCGCCACGCCAGCCAATACGCTTCAACTCATCGCCAAACGTCAACCCATCCGCGTCTTCCAGCGCATAAGCCCAGTCTTGCGTATGCTGGCCACCAAATACCCCCGAAGAGAGCATTGGTGGCGCATAGCGCGTACCCTCTTCATTGGTCCAGTTGGTGACAACAATCGGGTGTTTGGTCTTGATGCCCAGGTCATTCAGCGTGCGGATAATCTCTAACCCTGCCAGAACCCCCAGCACCCCGTCATATTTGCCGCCCGTCGGCTGGGTATCCAGATGCGATCCGACATAAACCGGCAAGGCGTCCGGGTCTGTGCCTTCGCGCCGGGCAAACATGTTGCCCATCTGGTCAAGACCCATGGAACAGCCTTGCGCCTCGCACCAATCCTTGAACAGATGCCGCCCAACACTGTCTTCATCCGTCAGGGTCTGGCGGTTATTACCGCCCGCCACGCCGGGGCCGATCTTGGCCATTTCCATCAGGCTGTCCCAAAGACGCGCGCTGTTGATCCGCAGGTTTTCACCCGGTGCTGACGTGTGTGATGGCATTATGAAATTCCCCCTATTTGCGACCGGTTCATCGCGGGTCTTGCAACAAGCCCATTCCTGACCGTATGGTCAAGATAAGATCACCACATCCTGACCAATCGGTCAAGAAATATCTGAAAGGTCTGATGTGCAGCAACCACAACCTCAGCCACTGCGCAAAAAGGAAATCCGCCAGGAGAACGAGCGGCTAATACTGGTCGCAGCGGAAAAAGTCTTTGCCGAGGCAGGGTTTGGCGGTGCGACGATGCAGTTGATTGCCGATCTGGCGGGGCTTCCCAAAGCCAATCTGCATTATTATTTCCCCACCAAGGAAGCCCTGTATCGTCAGGTGGTTCAGAACATCTTTCAAATCTGGTTGCAGGCGGCAGATGTGTTTGATGCGGCGTCCGGCCCGGCGGAAGGCATCGGCGCCTATATCGACGCCAAGATGGAGATCAGCCGCCGTCATCCGGCCGGCTCCAAGGTCTGGGCGTCCGAAGTGATGCACCGCGCACCGGTCATTCAGGACTATCTGGAAACCACGCTGGTGGATTGGACCAATGGGCGGATGAAGCTTATCCAGCATTGGATTGATACCGGACGGATGGACCCGATTGATCCGCGCCACCTGCTGTATATGTTGTGGGCCACGACACAGCATTATGCCGATTTCGGCCATCAGATCGAAACCCTGAATGGTGCGCAGGACTTAAGCGATGCGCAATGGCAAGCGGCCAAGAACACCATCAAACGCATCATCCTTAAAGGCATTGGCGTGGCCGAGGATGAATTGCCCGAGTTTTGAGTTATTTGCGGGGGCTGGTGTAACAGGGCTGGCGCACAGGGTGTGCGTCTTGCTATCACATCCAGAACCACAAGGCCCAAACCATGTCCGCACCCCAGCCCACTCGCCAAACCCGCATCCAGCAAAAAAACCGCGCCGCCATTCTGGAGGCGGCTTTGGACGTGTTCTCGGCGCATGGCTTTCGCGGGGCCACCCTTGATCAGATCGCCATTGCGGCCGGCCTGTCCAAACCCAATCTGCTGTATTACTTCACCTCAAAAGAGGCGATTCACACCGCCCTTTTGTCCGGATTACTGGAAACCTGGCTGGCACCGCTCAAGGCAATGGACCCAAACGGCGACCCGTTGACGGAAATTCTGGCTTATGTCGCGCGAAAATTGCAGATGAGCCGGGATTACCCGCGTCAAAGCCGTCTGTTTGCCAATGAGATCGTGCAAGGTGCGCCGCGTATTTATCAGGCCCTTTCCACCGACCTGAAGGATCTGGTCGATGACAAGGCCGGGCTTATCCGCGACTGGGGCGAACAGGGCAAAATTGCGGTCGTCCATCCCTATCACCTGCTGTTTTCAATCTGGTCTCTGACCCAGCATTATGCCGATTTCGACGTTCAGATCCGCGCCGTCATGGACGATGAAGACCCGTTTGAAGCAGCACCTGAATTTATTGAAACGCTTTACCGCAAGCTTTTATCTGTGTCATAATCGAGGGCATACTTATTTATTACAGCGGGTTATGCGATACTCTTCAAGTATCCGGTTTTTATCCAGACCTGACTTTTGCCGCCGACGGCGTGTGGTCGGCCGGTTGCGCACGTAAGACCCTTTGGGAAAGTCGTCGGTTATCTTAAAGTCCGGAAGGCCGTCAGGACGTAGGCAGAACCGCCGTCGCTTCGATCTCGATCAGGGCCTCATCTTCTATCAGTCCCGCAACAACCACCATGGTCATCGCCGGAAAGTGATAGCCCATCACTTCGCGGTAAACCGCGCCCACCTGCGCCTGATGCGCCATGTAGTCGGCTTTGTCTGTCACGTACCAGGTCAGTCGGGTAATGTCAGCGATACTGCCGTCCGCGGCTTCGACCACGTCGCGGATATTGCAAAGCGCCTGACGCATCTGGCCGATAAAGTCATGCACTTCAAACACCTGGTCCCCATTCCAGCCGATCTGACCGCCGACAAACAGCACCCGCCCTTCGCCGATCATGCCGTTGGCATAGCCTTTGGCGGGCTTCCAACCTTTTGGGTGAACTGTGATCGTACTCATGCCATGTCCCTTTTCATTCCTGTGCCAACCTGCCCCGAAATGTGGGTTTACTTCAAGTTTAATATTTTAGGCTTGAAATATATTCGACGTGATGCAAGAATTTTACCTAATCGCGCGCGCAGATCGGAAAGACAGCGGCAAGTCTGGGTGCAGCGGCTGGCTGACGAAGCCAAGACAGGGGATAAGACTATGACACTGAAGGGTAAAACCGTTTTGATCACCGGCGGCGGCACCGGGCTGGGTGCGGATATGGCGCTGGGGTTTGCCCGTGCCGGGGCGGATGTCTGGATTGCCGGACGATCGTCGGCAACGCTGGCGACGGTGGCGCAGGGCCAGGACAATATTCGCATGGTTGAGGTTGATGTGACGGACGAAACGTCCGTGGGCGCAATGTTTGATTTCACCGGGCCGGTGGATATTGTTGTGGCCAATGCCGGGGCGTCGCAGAGTGCGCCGTTTGCGGCCACCACCACTGAGACATGGGCTGCGATGATCGACGTCAATCTGACCGGCACGTTCCTGACGTTCCGGGCGGCGATGCGGCGGATGAAGGGTTTCGGTTGGGGGCGGTTGATTGCTGTGGCCTCGACCGCCGGGATCAAGGGCTATCCTTATGTCTCGGCTTATTGCGCCTCAAAACACGGGGTGGTCGGGCTGACCCGGGCATTGGCGCTGGAAGTGGCGAAAAGCGGGATTACGGTTAACGCGCTGGCACCTGGGTTTCTGGACACCGACATGACCGCGCGGTCGATTGCAAATATTGTTGAGAAGACCGGGATGAGCGAGGCCGACGCGCGTAGCAATCTGGAGCGGATGAGCCCGCAAGACCGGTTGATTGAACCTGCCGAAGTCACTGCCGCTGCCCTCTGGCTGTGCGGTGAAGGATCGCAAGGTATCACCGGTCAGGTGATTTCGATCTCGGGCGGGGAAGCGTGAGTTCGCC
>DAOUQK010000310.1 GCA_030625695.1 Paracoccaceae bacterium
GGCACATCCCCCGGTTTGATCAGCCCGACAATCTCTGCTGACCCGGATTTTGCATAGGCCCCCATGGATTTTTCCTCGATCGTCGAAAGCCCGCCCTCGGCATTGCCGGCCGCAAAACTGCCAAAGCCCAGCGTGTCATAATACATCGCCGCCTTTTCCACGGATGTGCGCAGTTCGACCGCCAATTCAGGGGTTGCCGCGCGGTCGGCCATTACGTGTTCGCAGCCTATCAACTCTCCGGTTTCTTCAAAAATACAGGCCGCCCCTTCGGCGCCCAACCGGTCAAATGCCAACCCGACAGCCGGATTGCCGGTAATCCCGCTGGTGGCATCCGAGCCGCCACAGATTGTGCCGATGATCAACTCGTCCATGCCCATGTCCGCCCGCGGAGTATTGGCCAGATGGTCCACCTGCTCTGCCACCCAATCGCGGCCCATCTGAATTGCGCTGGCCGTACCGCCGGTTTTCTGAATCACAATGGATTTTACCGGTCGCCCGCTTTCCTTGATGACCTTTTCCAGGGCAAACCGATTAAAACTTTCGCATCCCAAAGACACCAAAAGAACCGCGCCAACATTGGGATGCGTGCCCAGCCGCTCCATCATTTTCTGGGCGTATTCATTGGGAAAACAGCCGGGAAAGCCGATAACCTGCGCGCCGGCGTCGCGGTGCGGCACAACGATCTCGCTGGCGACAAAGCGCGCACATTCCACCAGATAGACCACAGTGATGTGGTTGCGGATGCCCTTGCGTCCATCCTGTCGCAGGTAACCATTAATCATCTTTGCCCCCATCTGCCTGGCTCCCGTCTGCTGTTTCGCTCAGCATATAGGTCGCGGTGTAATCACTTTTCATGTTGTGAACATGAACATGCTGGCCGACCGAAATATCAATTGTGGCCGAGCCGATTGAAACCCCGTATTTCAGGACTTTGTCGCCAGCCGCAATATTTGCGCGGGCGATCTTGTGGCCAAGGGTCACAGGTGTTTGCACGGTGATCTTGTGGCCATCGACCAAAGCCACTTCGCCCGCCTGCGTCGCACCAAGTGCGACCAGAACATTGTCGTCCTTGGACAACAGCAGCAGTTTATTCGAAGATTCTATTTTCATTTCAACCCGCCAGTAAAGGTGCAACGCCGATCATACCTTAATCAGGGTCCTGGCCAAGCCCGATTTTCTGGCAACCATGCTGCTCATGCATACGCATCAGAATTTCCCGAACTCAAGATAGGCTTCTTGCGGATCAACCCCTTGCATGATCGCTTCGCGCACTTTGCTTTCGGTCTGCATAGCGGTGATGGATTTCTCGGCCACGTCCTGCACAATTTCACGCGGCACCCGAACCATCCCGTCACGATCCCCCAACAGGAAGTCGCCGGGATTAATGCAAACATCCTCGATCTGTATTGCTACATCCGTGGCTGTCGGCAACCACCGACCAACGATATCTTTGGGCGTATGACCCCGCCGCCAGGTCTGAAACCCGATGTCGATCAAAAAGTTCGTGTCGCGCGCATGACCATCAAGAACACAGCCCAACACGCCCTTTTTCTGTAAGGTTTCCGCCGACAATTCGCCCATCTGCGCCAGATCATGGGTGTGCGGCTGACAAACCCAGATATGGCCGCTTTTGGCTTTGGACAAAAGCCCGGTCCATTCCAGCAAGGTTTGATGCCCATCCGCTGTATCATCAAGCCGCCCTTCAATGGTAAAGGCCGGGCCACACAGAGTTTTCTCGGGCATCAATGGGGTGATTTCGACCGGCAGGGTGAAGTTCCGCAGGCCCATCGTGCGCATGATGTCATGCACCACACCGGAATAGCAGCTGCCCAGTTTTTGCGTGATTTCTTTGGTCATGATGAAACACCTCCTACATCGCTGTTTTGCCTGCAACTAATTACTGCACCTATCCGCACCCGGCAACAATAGGGATTGCGCAGATGCTTGCCCCATGCCAGCCTTGCGACCAAACATACCAAAGGTTTTCTTTATGACTCACCCCAGCCAACCCCACGATGGATCCGCATATTTTCTCTATCATTCCATTGGCCAATACGACGGCAAGGCGCAGGACAGCTTGGCGGCCCTAAGCGATTTCACCTCTGTCTGGGGGGCGAATGACGATGAACAATGGGGCATGGCGCTGGGTGTGCGGCAAAAGTTCATTGATGGCTGGCGTCGGCTGATCAATGCGCCACAGGGCACCCTGACAACAACCGAGAATGTCACCGCCGCGTTGCATTCACTGATTGGCGGGTTGCCGGACAAGATGCTGCGCGGCAAGCGTGTGCTGGTGGCGGCGGATTGTTTCCCGTCACTGCATTTCATGCTGACCGGGATGGCGGAACAACACGGGTTCACTCTCGATACCGTGCCCTTGCGACAAGGGGCGGCATGGCTGGACGACGAAGATATGATCGCGGCCTGGGGGGCGGATGTCGGGCTGGCGTTGTTGACGTGGGTGTCGTCCACTTCGTCCCACCGGATTGACCTTGAGGCATTGGTGGCACATGGCCGCGCGCAGGGCAGTGTGATTGGTATTGATATTACCCAAGCGGCCGGGTTGTTGCCATTTGACGTAAGCGACCCGGCAGTGGATTTCACCATTTCAACCAGCCTCAAGTGGCTGTGCGGCACGCCGGGGGCGGGAATTCTGCACGTGGCGGCCCCTTTGGCGCTGCAATGTGAACCAGAACTGCGCGGCTGGTTTTCCCAGCCTGACCCGTTTTCCTGGGACCTGGACCGGTTCGAATTTGCCCCTGACGCGCGCCGGTTTGATCATGGCACCCCGGCCATCATGGCCAATGTCGCGTCGTTACCGGCCCTTGAATGGCACTCCCGTCAGGACATGGGTGCAATGCTGGCCCACAACCGAACCTTGACGGGAATGATGATCGAAGCGGTTGATGACCTTGGTCTGCACCTTGTCACACCGCGCCCCGAACACCAGCGCGGCGGCAGTATCATGGTCACTTTGCCCAAGGCGGTCCCGGCAGGTGCCTTGCTGGAACAACTCAGAACGCACGCGGTTTTCGCCGATGCCCGCAGTCAGACCCTACGCCTGTCGCCCGGCATTTTGACTACACAAGAAGGGGTCGAAAAGCTGTTGCAGAGCTTGCGCCATGCGATCTGAACAGGCCGCTGGACCTGTCATTGATTTGTAGGGTGGGTAAAACCCACGCATCGCGACAGATGAAAATGGGGCAAACGTGGGTTTTACCCACCCTACGACCCAAATCACTGGTTTGCGATTACCTGTCACATCCCGTCAGGTAGTATGGCTGTTTCCTGAACAGTTCCGGCTTGCGTTCATACCATTCCTTCATTTCCAGCACCGGTGTCCTGGCCTTCAACGCTGAAGTGGTCCTGGTTTTTAGGACAGCTCTGCGGCTTGGCTAAGATGCATCGATTTTCTGTTCATGCCGCTTTTCGTATCAGTGCTTCGCCGAAGTATGCGTCGTTGGGTGTTCGTTTATCAAGTGCCGTGTGAGGGCGCTCGGTGTTGTAGAACCCGATCCAGTCATCAATGACCTGTTTGGCCTGGAACCCGTTGGTGATCTCCCGCAGATAGATGGCCTCCTGCTTCAGTGACCGCCACAGCCTTTCGATGAAGATGTTGTCCAGGTAACGCCCACGGCCATCCATGGAGATCTTAACCTTGGCGTCGGTCAACGTGGTGATCCAACCGGCACCCGTATATTGGCTGCCTTGATCTGTATTCATGATCTCGGGTTTACCATATTTTGCGATGGCTTCCTCCAGCGCCTCGACGCAGAAGCTGGCGTCCAGCGTGTTGGAAAGCCGCCAAGACAGCACCTTGCGCGTCGCCCAATCCATGATCGCCACCAGATACAAAAAGCCGTGCTTGACCGGGATGTAGGTGATGTCGCTGCACCAGACCTGATTGGGCCGTGTGGTCGCCAGCTTTCTGAGCAGATACGGATAAATCCGGTGCTGAGGATGCTTCTTGCTGGTGTTGGGCCCCTTATAAATGGCCTGCAAGCCCATGATACCCATCAGACGGCGGATGCGATGCCGCCCAGCAGAGAACCGGTAGGCCGCGATCTGGCGGCTGCCAAAGAACGGGTACTTCGTAAAGATGCGATCAATCTCGTGCATAAGATCAATCGTCGCCGGATCAAAGCCAACTCGTGTGTAGTAGATGGATGAACGGCTGATCTTGAGCATCTTACATTGGCGCGTCACGCTCAGCTTGGTGTTCTCTTTGCGGATCATTTCGCGGCGTTTTGACGGGCTCATCGCTCTAGCCCTTGT
>DAOUQK010000165.1 GCA_030625695.1 Paracoccaceae bacterium
AAGAATTGGGTGCGGCGCAACCCGTCTGCCGGGCAAAAACTGTTGCTGCATAACCCGTCATATGTGTTTTTCCGTGAGTTGCGTAATGTTGCGGCCAATCTTGGGCCATTGGGGGCGATGAACCGCTCGATAACCGCGCTACGTTCGGTCGCGGTGGACCCGAAATATACCCCGCTGGGCGCACCGGTCTGGTTGGAAAAGGATGGCAAGGGCAAGATGCGTCGTTTGATGATCGCACAAGACACCGGGTCGGCGATCAAAGGCGCGCAAAGGGCGGATATTTTTTATGGCACCGGCGATGCGGCCGGGAAAGCAGCCGGACAATTGCGCGATCCGGGGCGGATGGTGGTATTGATGCCGATCCAACGGGCGTATGCCCTGTTGCCGGAATAAACCATGGCGCGCCGTCGTTTGACCAAGGAAGAGATTGAGCTGTGGCATCGTGTGGCCGAGCGGACCGAACGGATGCATCCGGGCAAAGCCGCTGCCATGCCATTACCCAAACCAACGCCGAAAAAACCGCCTTTGCCGAGGGTCGAGCGGTTTGTTGTGGGGCAGACCTCCCCACGCAAGACGCCGGGTCATGATCTGAAACCTGCCTTGGTTGATCATCTGCTTAGCGCGCCGTTGCAAATGGACCGCAAGGCGTTTGGCCGGATGAAGCGTGGCAAGTTGCGGCCAGAGGCGCGGATTGATCTGCACGGGATGACTATGAACCGCGCGCATCCGATGTTGGTACAGTTTATCCTGTCATCGCAGGCATCGGGCAAACGGCTGGTTCTGGTGATCACTGGCAAAGGCAAACCGTCGGATCAGTCGGGGCCAATTCCGGTGCCGCATGGGGTGCTGAAAAATCAGGTGCCGCATTGGTTGTCGACCCCGCCTTGTGCGCAGGCCATTCTTCAGATTACTCCGGCGCATATCAGCCATGGCGGGGGCGGTGCGCTATATGTCTATCTTAGGCGCGGGCGCGGGTAATGCCGATGAAGATCAACGCGGTTGTCAGCAGGAAATAGGCGCCAATCCAGACAAATTGTGTCTCTAGCCCGACACCCAGATCAATAAACAACCCGGTAATACCCGGCCCGATTGCCGAGCCCAACACCATGACAGCCGCGATCATCGCCTTGATTGCGCCGATATGGGCGGTGCCATAATACTCGGCCCAGAACGCGTTGGGCAGGGTGCCGTTGGCCCCCGATGTCAGCGCCATGAAGAAGAACCCGATGAAGATACCCATCGGGCCGACCGCGTAAGAGAACGTGATGAAAGACACGACCAGGGGCAATTGGTAATAAGGCATCAACCGGGCCGCGCCAAACTTGTCCAAGGCCCAGCCGGACGTGATTAGTGCGACAATTGCCATGCCTGTGAAAATTGGAAAGAACGCCACCAGTTCCACATGTGCCCAACCTTTGATCTCGGCCAGATGTACCTGATGGAAAAAGAATGCGGTGTGAAACGCGGACGGTCCCAGCAACGCCGGAACCATGAACCAAAACAGCGGATGACGCAGAACTTCGGCCCGTGTCCAATGCCGCCCGCCCATACCGGTGCTGCTGGTGCTGTGTGCCATGCTTTGCGGTGTGCGTTCCTGGGACAACAGCCGCATAAGAACCGGCACCCCCATCAGCGCGATCACCGCCGCCACCCACCAGAGCATGCGCCAGTCAACCACACCCAGGATCGCCACAAAGGTAATCGGCAACGCGGCCTCGCCCAGCGCCATGCCAAGCGATGCAACCGACAAGGCCCGCCCGCGTGTGGCGACAAACCATCGGGCCATGGCAACCACGGCAATGTGGCTGCTCATGCCCTGGCCAAACAGGCGCAACATGAACACCACAAATGGTAACGCCCAAACCCATGTATTTACCGCCATCGCCGCACAAGCCAGGGCCAGCCCGATCAGAATGACCGGCCCAATGGTGCGTACCCGAAAGATGTCGGTCAACGCCCCGGCCCAGATCATCACAATCGCCGAAACCGTAGTGCCCAGAGAATAGATGCCGCCCCATTCACCATGGCTCAGCCCAAATTCACCCCGAATTTCCCCGGCGAAGATCGAAATGAAAAATGTCTGGCCAAAGCTGGATAGAAACGTCAGTACGCCGCCCGCCGCCAGCCAACGCGCGTTTTGGGCCATAAATGTGTGAAATGACTGGGTTTTGCCGCTGGACCGGGGTGAAGTGTCGTTCATCCCCCAGCGTCCTGTGGCAGAACAGTAATCCGTGTGGCCTGCTTTTTGCGCACCAAATTCCCCGGCAGCAGAACATCCAGATTTCGCGTATCCGGCCCAAAGGCACTGTTCAGCGATCTGGTCTGGCTAACCAGAGCAAGCATAGCGGGCGAAGACCCGGCGACAAAATGCGCATTGCCGGCATCGTCAGAAAATGCGGTTGTATCAATGATTTCAATCGGGAATTCGGCGACTTCGTTTATCCCGTTGATCGTGCCTAGCCGCTCTCGGTTTTTTCCGCCACGAAGCCGCGCCGACAGGTTTAGAACCTGGTCTTCGTCGGAAACAAACACCACAAAGGGGTGGGGAATTTTCGACAATCCTTTCATCTGAGAGCGGAATAATTTGACATCCAGATCAGGCGAAATCAGCGCAACACCACCGATATTTCGACCAACCCAACCGGGTTTGTGCAGATCTATCTGGCGCAATGTCTCCATCACCACCAAAGACCCCATTGAATGGGCCACCAGCAGGATGCGCTGCGCACTGCTAGAGTCCAGTTCAAACAGCAATTGTTCCAGCCCATCACGGGCAAACAATGCGCTGTCGATATCATAGGCATACCCAAGGGTTTTTCCCTGACTGGGCCAGGAATAGACAACCGTTGCCCCTGGTAAATTGATATCCACACTCAATTGTGCTGCCCGAAACACGGCTTCGGCCTGCGTTTCATTATAACCGTGGACAAACACCAGCACTTCGCGCTCGGCCCCGGTTAAGTCGCCTAACTTCTGATCAATACGCGCCCGAAATACGTCCGGAGTGTCAAGTGTGTCGCGCCCGGCCATTGTGAATTGGGTTTCCGGTTTGGGCCGAGCATAGGCATACTGCAATTCACCCGGCGTATGCGCGGGCGGGATTGACACCGTCAACTCCAACCGTTGCAGGGTTTCCGAGCGTTCATAGCCATAGGTTCCATCGGGCCGCTGAGCCCGGGTTGTTGCGGTAAAGACAGTGAAAGGTGTGCCAATGTCCAGTGCGCTGGGCACAACCGGGGTAAAACTACGGTCGGTGCAGGCGGCAAGCGCGAACAGCCCCAGAAATGCGAGGGTGGCCTGATGATTTATCAACATGAGGTCAACCTATCGGGACAGATTGGTATTTCCTAGAGAACATAACGGCTGATATCAGTTGAGCGGGTCAACTCTCCGAGGTTGGCTTCGACAAAGGCCTCATCCACGGTGATTTCGTCGCCGGGACGGTCGGGTGCCGTAAACGACAACTCCTCAAACACCCGTTCCATTACGGTATAGAGCCTGCGTGCACCGATATTTTCGACCGCCTGGTTCACATCTGCGGCGATCTTGGCCAAGGCGGCGATGCCACCCTTGGTAAAGGAAACCGTCACTTCTTCGGTGCCCATAAGGGCGGTGTATTGCAGCGTCAGCGCATTGTCGGTTTCGGTCAGGATACGCACAAAATCTTCTTCGGTCAGCGCGCGCAATTCAACCCGGATCGGCAGTCGCCCCTGCAATTCCGGCAAAAGGTCAGACGGTTTGGCAATGTGAAACGCGCCCGAGGCGATGAACAGGATATGATCGGTTTTGACGGATCCGTGTTTGGTGCTCACTACCGTCCCTTCGATCAGCGGCAACAGATCGCGCTGCACACCTTCGCGGGAAACATCGCCGCCACGGGCGTCGGACCGGGTGCACACCTTGTCGATCTCGTCCAGAAATACGATGCCGTTCTGTTCCACCGATTCCATCGCAATTTTGTTGACGGTTTCGTCATCCAACAGCTTATCAGCCTCTTCGCTGATCAGGATTTCATAGCTTTCGGCCACTGTCATCTTGCGCCGCACAGTGCGGCCGCCAAACGCTTTACCAAACATGTCGCCAAGGTTCAGCATGCCCATATTGGCACCGGGCTGTCCGGGAATATCCATCATCGACATCGGGTTGGATGCGTCGGCCATATCAAGCTCGATCTCGGTATTGTCCAGCTCGCCTGATTTCAGCTTTTTGCGGAACATTTCCAAGGTTGCCTCGCGGGCGTCCTCTCCGGCAATTGCGTGCAAAACCCGCAATTCGGCGGCTTTGCGGGCGTTGGCATTAACCTCGTCGCGCATATGTTCGCGGGTCTGGCTGATGGCGATATCAACCAGATCGCGAATAATCTGTTCCACGTCCCGCCCGACATAACCGACTTCGGTAAATTTGGTCGCCTCAACCTTGATGAACGGCGCGCGGGCCAATTTGGCCAAACGGCGGCTGATCTCGGTTTTACCCACGCCAGTTGGGCCGATCATCAGGATGTTCTTGGGATAGACCTCGTCGCGAAGGTCATCCGGCAGTTGCTTGCGCCGCCAGCGATTGCGCAACGCCACGGCAACGGCGCGTTTGGCGTCGTTCTGGCCGATGATGAACCGGTCAAGTTCCGAGACGATTTCACGCGGGGTCAGGTCGGTCATTTGGGTTCCTTAATTCAGACAGATGGTGGCAGCTTGGACAGTGGCAGGAAGGGCATCATTTTCAGCAATACGGCCCGGATGCGTTCCCAGAACGCGCCAAGGAACACAAGGCCAAAGCCAAGCGCCAGGATCGAGCTGGCCATGCCGTTGCTTTCGAACATTGTGGTGGATAAGGCAACGACATAACCGATGGCCGTGATTAGAAACGACCGGCGGTCAATGACGATGGCAACAATGGCAAACAGCGCCAGAACCACCATAAGGATTAGGTTAGAGCCTGTTTCCCCCTTATCCAGAAAGCTAAGAGCGATGGTGTTGATCAGTGCGGGTGCCGCCACAACATGCAGCCAGAAACCATTGGCGGATCTGCGGGTTACGCGGTGCGGATCGCTCATGTCAAACATCATTGCGACAATGAAAACCGCCAGACCCAACGCCAAGGTGATCCAGGCAAATGGGCCACCTGCGGACAACAGGAACAAGGCCTGGAAACTGTCCGGCGTCCCGGCAGAAATGGCAGCCATCAGGATGGCGACAATGAACAGACCCACGGCGATCATCGCCAGGGCAAACGGCACCCGGAATCGCCACCAAAAGATAAGCAATGCCAGCGTGGTCAGCATAAAGGGCCACGGCAGGCTGGAATAATCCTCTTGCGCGATCATAAAGGGTTGGGAATTGTGCGCGACAAACCCAAATGCGGCGTTCGCGGCGAACAGGATCGACAGGGCAATCGCCGGAGCAATCATTCGACGACGTCGGATAAAGTATTCCGACAAAAGCCACAGACCAACTGCGCCAATCCCGGCCATCGACATGGCCTGGGTGCGATAATTCACAATCTCGGTCGCCATGGCCACCGCATTCACCGCCGTCCATCCGGTCGCCAAAATGATCAACCCTATCACGATGAATATTTCGTTGAACCCTCTGAAAAGTTCAAACGGCTCATCCCCCGGCGCCAGCGATTCGCGTGCGCCGCGTCGGCTATCGGCCAATCCGGTCAGCGCAACGGCCTGCACTTCGGTTAGAACACCCGCCGCGACAGCAGCGCGAAGATCGTCGCGCTCAATCATGAGGAAATGGTCTCTATGGTCAGGTTGCCATTGGTATAGACACAAATATCGGCGGCAATCGCCATCGCCGCGCGCGCCACCGCTTCGGCGTCCCGGTTGCTGTCCATCATCGCCCGTGCTGCGGCCAGGGCAAAATTTCCGCCAGACCCAATCGCCGCCACATCATTTTCTGGCTCCAGCACATCGCCTGCGCCGGTGATGACCAGAAGTTCCTTGCCATCGGTCACAATCAACATCGCCTCAAGCTTTTGCAGGTACTTGTCCGTGCGCCAATCTTTGGCCAACTCAACACTTGCGCGGGCCAATTGCCCCGGTGTTGCCTCTAATTTCGCCTCAAGTCGTTCCAATAACGTAAACGCATCGGCAGTTGATCCGGCAAACCCGGCGATAATGTCAAACCCACCGGGCGACAGGCGGCGTACCTTGCGGGCGGTGCCTTTGATCACGGTTTGCCCAAGCGACACCTGACCATCCCCGGCAATCACCACCTGCCCGTCCTTTTTGACGCCAATGATGGTGGTTCCATGCCACCCGGGAAAATCACTTCTGCTCATGCCAAAACGCTCCTTAAGTCATTGCAGTCTATATGGAGCGGCAGGGTTTGGGGTACAAGTGTGGCCTTGCCTAAGGTCCAAAAACAAAAGGCGCCCCACCTGGGACGCCTGATTGCCGAATTTTAACGTGGATCAGATGGCTTCGTCGATCCAGCTTTGCAATGCGGCCTTGGGGGCGGCACCCGCACGGTTGGACACAACTTCGCCGTCCTTGAAGATGAACAGCGCCGGGATGCCCCGCACACCCATCGCCGCGGCGGCGTTGGGGTTGGTGTCGACGTCCACTTTGGCAACTTTGATCTTGCCTTCGTATTCGGCGGCAATCTCTTCCAACGCCGGGCCGATCTGTTTGCAGGGGCCGCACCATTCGGCCCAGAAATCCACCACAACGGGGATATCGGAATTCTTGACTTCTTCGTCAAAGGTGGCGTCGGTTACGGCAACGGTGGACATATTCTAACTCCGGAATAGGATTAAGGGTGGGACGAACCTAAGAACGCGGGGCGCTGTCGTCAAGATGCGACGACCGTGCAAGCGCCTTTGTCACAGAAACGCGGGGCAAGGGCATAAGGCTGGCATTTTTGGTCCACAAAATGGCAAGTTCGATGCGCCGGTCAGGGTAAATCTGTTTCAATGCCTCGCCGTAGGCCCCCATTTGCCGCAAAAGACCTTCGGGGCAATCGGCGGCGTGCGTCGGAACAGTAGCGTTGGTTTTGAAATCAATCGCCAGAATACGATCATCATTGATCAGCAGGCGGTCAATGATACCGTGCATTTGGTTGGCACCAAGGCGCGCCGTTATCGGCACTTCGCTAAGGGATTCAGATGTAAATATGTCGGATAAATCCGGGTTGGTCAGCACGTTTGTGGCTTCGCTCAGCAATTCCGCCCTTTGATCGTTCTCCACCTCGGGAAGAATATTCAATGCGGCGGTGGGCCAGTCCGCCTGTTCCATCTGTGGTAGCATTTCTAACAGTAAATGCACCCGTGTACCGCGCAACTTGGCGGCCTCTTCGTCTAGCCCCTGATCCGATGAGAGCGCCTTTGCCCCACCCAAATCGGACGGGTTAAGAACATTTGGCGGCGTATCCGGCGGCGGTGCAGGCTGGGAAAACAGCGCGGGCAATTCGGTTTTTGAATGGTCAGTTTCCGGCGTAATTTGCAAATCAGGCGCGTGCCACTCCCCATGGTCCAACCGCTGAATGGCCTGACCGCCTTCATCCACAAGTTCCGCGTTTTCCTTGATCATCGCGGCTTCGACAAACTGATACCAACTATTTCCGCCTTTATCCAAATCACCGGCCACAGCAACGATTAACCACTTTTCGGCCCGTGTTAGAGCCACATACAAAAGCCGCATACGTTCATTCATCTGTTTGTCGCGGGCTTCATCGCGGGCCTTGATCAACGCGGCAGGCATCAAGTCAGCATTGGTCCGCCAAAGTGGCACACCATCGGCCAGCATAATCTCATCCGCGTTTGGTGCGCGTCGGGGGCCGGTATCGGGCAGAATCACGATGGGAGATTCCAGACCCTTGGCGCCATGCACCGTCATCACTCTGACCATA
>DAOUQK010000095.1 GCA_030625695.1 Paracoccaceae bacterium
CCCTGTTTGTGTTTGGCCTGATCGGCCTGCTGGTCGGGATTATTTCCGACCTGATGTACGTGCTGGTCGATCCGCGCATTGACTTTGAAGCGAGGGAAGGCTGATGGCCCTAAACCCCCTCAACGCGCGCCGCTGGCGTAATTTTCGCCGCAACGGGCGGGCATTCTGGTCGCTGTGGATATTCACGGTGATCTTCGGGCTGACCCTGTTTGCCGAAGTGATCGCCAATGACAAACCCATTCTGGTGCAATATCGCGGCGAGATTTTTGCGCCGATCATCAATTTCTATCCCGAAACCCGGTTTGGCGGCGATTTTGAAACCGAAGCCATCTACCGTGATCCCGAGGTCGAATGCCTGATCGTGTCGGGCGGGATCGAGGATTGTCTTGATACGCCGGATGAGATTCTAATCGCCATTGAACAAGGCAATTACGGTGATGGGATAGCTGAGTTTCAGCAGGGCTGGACCCTCTGGCCGATTATTCCCTATTCGTTTGATACCACCGTTGACCGCCCCGGTGCCGCCCCCCTGCCGCCCAACTCGCAGAACTGGCTGGGCACGGATGATACCAAACGCGACGTGCTGGCGCGGGTGATCTATGGCTTTCGCTTGTCGATCATGTTCACCCTGATCGTGACCTTTGTGGCCAGTATCCTTGGCGTTCTGTCCGGCGCACTTCAGGGGTATTTCGGCGGGGTTCTGGATTTGGTGTTCCAACGGTTCATCGAAATCTGGGGTGCGACGCCACAATTATACGTGATCATCATCCTGTTCTCGATCCTGCCGCGCAGTTTCTGGTTGCTGGTGGCGATTTCAATCGCCTTTGGCTGGACCGCTTTGGTGGGCGTGGTGCGGGCCGAATTCCTGCGCGCCCGCAATCTGGAATATGTCCGCGCCGCCAAGGCGCTGGGCGTCGGCAACATGACGATCATGTTCCGCCATATGTTGCCCAACGCGATGGTGGCGACACTGACCATGCTGCCGTTTATCGTCACCGGGGCAATCTCAATTCTGGCGGGGCTGGATTTCCTTGGCTTTGGCCTGCCGTCCTCGTCGCCGTCATTGGGGGAATTGACCTTGCAGGCAAAACAAAACCTTCAGGCACCATGGCTGGCGTTCACGGCGTTTTTCACATTCGCCATCATGCTGTCGCTGCTGGTGTTCATATTCGAGGGCGTGCGCGATGCGTTTGACCCCAGAAAGACATTCCTATGAGCGCGCTTCTGGAAGTCAAAAACCTGAGTGTTTCTTTCACCCAGGACGGGCAAACCATCGTGGCTGTCAAAGACGTGTCGTTCACCGTGGACCGGGGCGAAACCGTGGCGCTGGTGGGCGAATCCGGGTCAGGAAAATCGGTAACGGCGCTGTCCACGGTGGCGTTGCTGGGCGATAGCGCGAACGTGGAGGGTTCGGTCACCTATGACGGCCAGGAAATGATCGACGCGGATGCCAAACTGCTGCACAAGGTGCGCGGCAACGACATCAGTTTCATCTTTCAGGAACCGATGACCTCGCTCAACCCGCTGCATACGATCCAGAAACAGCTAAAGGAATCGCTGGCTTTGCATCAGGGGCTTGCGGGTGACGCGGCGCAGGAACGTATTCTGGAACTGCTGAACAAGGTCGGCATACGCGACGCTGAATCCCGACTGGATGCCTATCCGCATCAATTGTCAGGTGGGCAAAGACAGCGGGTGATGATCGCCATGGCGTTGGCCAACAAGCCCGACATTCTGATCGCGGATGAACCAACGACAGCACTGGATGTAACCATTCAGGCCCAGATACTGGACCTGTTGGCCGACCTTAAAAAATCCGAGGATATGGGGCTTTTGTTCATCACCCACGACCTTGGCATCGTGCGCCGGGTGGCCGACAAGGTCTGCGTGATGAAAGACGGAGGAATTGTCGAAGCCGGACCAACGGCTGAGATTTTCGACAATCCTCGCCATGCCTATACTCAGAAACTACTAGCGGCAGAACCTTCAGGCGTACCAACACCAGTTGCTGACAACGCGCCCGAGGTTGCCCATACCAAAAACCTGAAAATATGGTTCCCGATTCAGCGCGGTTTCCTTAAACGCACGGTTGGCCACGTCAAAGCGGTCAATGACGCGACCTTGACGGTGCGGGCGGGGGAAACCATGGGCATTGTTGGTGAATCCGGCTCGGGCAAGACGACATTGGCACTGGCAATCATGCGGCTGATCGCGTCCGAGGGCGCAATTACATTTCAGGGTCAGGACGTGCGCAAATGGTCTACCCGCGAATTGCGCCGTCTGCGTAAAGATATGCAGATCGTGTTTCAGGACCCTTATGGCTCACTTTCGCCAAGAATGACCTGTGCGCAGGTGATTGGCGAAGGGTTAGAGGTTCATAGCGTGGACCCAACCCGCGATTCGCGCGATCTGGTGCGCGAGGTGATGGTCGAAACCGGGCTGGACCCCGAGGCGATGGACCGCTATCCGCATGAGTTTTCCGGCGGCCAGCGGCAAAGGATCGCCATTGCCCGGGCGATGGTTTTAAGGCCGAAACTGCTGGTGCTGGACGAACCTACATCGGCGCTGGATATGACGGTACAGGTGCAGATCGTTGATTTGTTGCGCGACCTGCAACGCAAATATGGGTTGGCGTATCTGTTTATCTCGCATGACCTCAGGGTGATCAGGGCGATGTCGCACAAGGTAATTGTGATGAAACAGGGCGATGTGGTCGAAATGGGAAGCGCGCATGACCTGTTCGAAAACCCGCAAACCGAATACACCCGGACCCTGATTGCGGCTGCCGTCCAAGGGGGGTAGATTCGCGTTGTTCACGGGGTTTTCGCCCCTGCGTCGCAACCAACAAGGCACCCTAAAATGACCGAGTCCAAACCCACCGATGACATCGCAAACCTGCTGCGCTCTGATCTGCCCCCGGCGGCCAGCCGCTGGAATGGATTTCCAGAGTTCAATTTTGTCGGTGGCAATAACGACGCAGACAGCGTGCCGTTGAAAACACTGGCGGCCTGCGCCCAGACGGTCCTTATGCGCGAAGGTCGAAATTTGGCGACCTACTTTCTTGCCAGCGGGCCAATGGGCTACCTTCCCCTGCGGGAATTCATTGCCGCGAAACTTGCGCTCCGGGCGTCATACCCATGTGATCCTGCCGATATTCTGGTCACCACCGGCTCCATGCAGGCGCTTGACCTTGTCAATTCCGCCTTTCTTTCGCCCGGTGACACGGTGATTATCGAAGAGGGCACCTATGGTGGTGCCATTGGCAAACTGAAAAGTGCTGGCATCAATTATATCGGCGCGCCGCTTGACGAAGACGGCATTCGGATGGATGCCCTTGCCGACATTCTTCAGGATCTGGCCGATAAGGGCATTCAGCCAAAATTCATCTACACAATTCCAACCGTGCAAAATCCCACTGGCTCGGTCATGCCCCTTGCCCGACGTCAGGAACTGCTGAAGCTGGCCAAGCAATACGGAATCGCCATTTTCGAAGACGATTGTTACGCCGATCTGCTGTGGGAAGGTGACAGGCCACCGACCACCGCCTCTCTCGATCCAGACGGGCGGGTGCTTTATACCGGCTCGTTCTCCAAATCCATCGCACCGGCCTTGCGGGTTGGCTATCTGATCGCCGACTGGCCCGTGATGAGCCGGATACTACCCCTGAAAAAGGACGCCGGCAGCGGTGCTTTGGAACAGATGGTACTGGCGGAATTCGGATTGGACCATTTCACCCGGAATGTGACCGATTTGACCGCCACCCTGAAAGGCAAATGTGACGCGATGGTCGCCGCGCTTGAAGAACAGTTCGGCGCGTCGGCCGAGTTTCTGGTGCCAAAGGGCGGTATTTTCATCTGGATCACCCTGCCGGATGGTGTTGATACCACCCGCCTGGCGCAGGTGGCAATCAGCGAAGGCGTGGCCATAAACCCCGGTGCCGAATGGTCAGCGGATGCAGACTCTGGCCGCCACCGGCTGCGCCTGTGTTTTGGCAACCCCGACAAACAAACGATCCGCGACGGCGTCAGGAAGCTCGCGGAAATATGCCATCGTGAAACAGGTATCCCAAGCAGAAGCGGAAATATTGACCATTAAGGGGGTCTAAATTGCCGAGCTATGCCCCGCCTTGCTAAGGTCATAGGCGTCAAAGCTGCGGGCGATAATCCGGGTCAGGGGGCGGGCCTCGACTGGAATGGTCAGGGTGTTGTTGGTAATGTCCAAAACCCCGGGAAATGCACGGGTCGCGGCCACAAACAAATCGTTGATCTTCTCCTGACTGATTCCAAAACTTTGCCGGATTTCGCCTGCATCAATGCGAAAATCGCACATGATCGCTTCGATCAGCCGGGCACGCAGTTTATCCTCACCTTTGAACATATGTCCGCGAGAGGTTGAAAACTGACCCTCGCGAATTGCTTTGGTATGGGCTGACGTCGCCGGAGCATTCTGTGCATAGCCTTGCGGAAAGCGCGAAATCGAAGACGCGCCAATGCCGATAAGAACATCTGATGTGTCATCCGTGTAGCCCTGAAAATTACGACGCAACCGCCCGGCTTTATGGGCAACCGTCAGCCCGTCATCGGGGCTGGCGAAATGGTCGATGCCGATCTCGGCGTACTTGTCCCAAAGAAACAGCTCGCGCGCAGTTTCATACAATTTCAGCCGTTCTTCGGGTGTCGGCAATGCCTCGGACGGGATCAGTTGTTGGCGTTTCGCCATCCAGGGCACATGCGCATAGCCATAAAGCGCCACGCGGTCGGGTTGCAGCGACAATAGTTTCTGAACGCTTGTCGTCATCCGCGCACGGGTCTGGTGTGGCAGTCCAAACAGGATGTCTGCATTCAGGCTGGTAATGCCACGGGCGCGGATCATATCAACCGCGTCACGGGTCAGATCAAAGCTCTGAATGCGGCCAATAGTTTTCTGAATCTCCGGATCAAAGTCCTGAACACCGATCGAGGCGCGGGTCATGCCAGCACCGGCCAAGGCGTCAAGCCGGGCCTCGTCAATCTCATTCGGGTCAATTTCAACCGAGAATTCAGCACCTTCGGCAAATGGCGTAATTTCGGCAATCAGCCCGGCCAGCTCCTGCATCATCGACGGGCGCAAAAGTGTCGGTGTGCCACCGCCCCAATGCAGGCGCGACAGGGTGACACCTTTGGGCAAACGCGCCCGCAACAGTTCCAGTTCGGCCTTGAGAACCTTCAGGTAGGCCACCACCGGCGCATCCGATTGGGTGCCTTGGGTCCGACAGGCGCAAAACCAGCAAAGGTTCCGGCAAAATGGCACGTGGATATAGAGAGAGATTGAACTGTTGGGTGCAATATCCTCGATCCAATTGGTGAAAAGATCGCTACCCACATCGTTACTGAAATGCGGGGCGGTGGGATAGCTGGTGTAACGCGGAACTTTGGCGTCAAAAAGCCCAAGCTTCGCCAATTGTGCTTTTGTTGTCATTTTGATAGAGTTAGGGACGTTACCTCTGCATTTCCTTGACACAGATCAACCGAGCCGGTTCTAAGCATGACAATACCTTCTATTACCGTCGATTGTGGCGATTGCCCGATCCGTCACCGCGCCGTTTGTGCGCGGTGCGAGGCGGATGAACTTTCTGAGTTGGATAAGATAAAATATTACCGGCGATTTGAAGCGGGCCAGACAATTGTCTGGAGCGGCGATCAGATGGAATTTGTTGGCAGCGTTGTGACCGGCATCGCCACGCTGACCCAGAGCATGGAAGACGGGCGCACCCAAATGGTTGGCCTGTTACTGCCAAGCGATTTTGTCGGACGGCCCGGGCGGAACGGGGCCGCATATGATGTGGTGGCGACAAGTGATGTGGTCATGTGCTGTTTCCGCAAAAAACCGTTCGAAAGATTGATGACCGAGACGCCACATATCGCCCATCGGTTACTGGAAATGACGCTGGACGAACTGGATGCCGCCCGCGAATGGATGGTGGTTCTGGGGCGTAAGACCGCGCGCGAAAAAATTGCCAGCCTTTTGACGATTCTGGCCCGGCGCGATGCATCGCTGGCCCCGGACGGGCCGGTTGGGCCGCTGGAGTTTCACCTGCCGCTCACGCGCGAAGCGATGGCGGATTATCTGGGGCTGACGCTGGAAACGGTCAGCCGTCAGATTTCGGCGCTGAAAAAAGACGGCGTGATTGTTCTGCGGGGCAAGCGCCATGTGACCGTGCCTGATATCGGCCGTTTGATGGACGAAGCCGGGGATGACGCTGATGGCGGGTATCTCGACTGAGCGCCGTTTTTTGGTTTGATTCTCGGGTGGATCCCTGCAAATCTGTCCGCCAAAATATTGCGGAGCCTTTCATGCCAAATCTGACTCGCCGCCCCTGGGTGCCGGCCCAATGTGAAGCTTTGGTACAAAAGATTGCAGAACGTACAAAACAGAACAACCCAGGCCAGATTGCAGTACAAATCGGCCAACTTATCGACCGTAACCGGCAAATACATGACGACGAGTGTTTCAACCTGAACCCGGCAACCAACGTTATGAACCCGGCTGCCGAGGCCGTTTTGTCGGCCGGTTTGGGAAGCCGTCCGTCACTTGGCTATCCTGGTGACAAGTATGAAATGGGGCTCGAGGCGATCGAAGAGATCGAGGTGATTGCCGCCGAACTGGCGGCGCAAGTGTTCAACGCCAAATACGCTGAAATTCGGGTTGCCTCTGGTGCAATGGCAAACCTGTACGGGTTCATGGCGCTGACCAAACCGGGGGATGCGATCATTGCACCACCCGCGTCGATTGGCGGGCATGTAACCCACCACGGTGATGGGTGTGCGGGATTGTATGGGCTGCACACCCACGCAGCGCCGGTCGACAAGGATGGTTATAGCCTTGATATTAAAGGATTACGCGACTTGGCCCACAGGGTGAAGCCAAAGCTAATCACCGTGGGAGGCAGTCTGAACCTGTTTGCGCATCCGGTGCGTGAGGTTCGCGCAATTGCCGATGAAGTCGGGGCAAAAGTGCTGTTCGATGCAGCACATCAATGCGGGATTATTGCCGGCGGGGTCTGGGCCAACCCGCTGGACGAAGGCGCGCATATGATGACCATGAGCACCTATAAAAGCCTTGGAGGTCCGGCGGGCGGTTTGATTGTAACTAATGAGGCGGATATCGCTAAGCGTTTGGATGCAATAGCTTTCCCTGGCATGACGGCCAACTTCGACGCGGCAAAATCGGCGTCTTTGGCGATAAGCCTGCTGGACTGGGTCGAATATGGCCCTGCCTACGCGCAAGCGATGGTTGACCTGGCGCAGGCACTGGCGGCAGAGCTTGCAGCCCTTGGCCTGCCGGTTTTTGCGGCAGAGCACGGCGCCACGACGTCCCACCAATTTGCCATTGAAGCAGCCCGGTTCGGAGGCGGGCAGGCAGCGTCAAAAACCCTGCGCAAGGCCGGGTTTCTGGCCTGTGGCATTGGCCTGCCGATTGACGCAATTGAGAATGATATGAATGGGTTACGCATTGGCACACCGGAACTGGTACGCCGCGGTGTAACACCAGCGGACGCCCCTAGATTGGCTGCGTTGATCGTGCAAGGGTTACAAAGCAATGATCCTTCTGGCGTGGCAAAACACACCGCCGCCATGCGAGGTGAATTCCAAGGGATGCATTTCGTTCGCGCATGACGTCTTAGCAAGCATTGCAGCCCCAGGGATAAAGCTGGACCAATGCCGTGAATGACGCCAAAGTCCACAGAAGACGCGCAAATCGGGATTTCATTGCATGGAACGGCGGCTGACGGCCATTTTGGCGGCAGATTTTGTTGGTTATTCCGCTCGGGTCGGGGCCGATGAAGAAGGCACTGTGCGGGCCATTCGCGGGCTTATGGATGCGCTGGAACTGGTGGTAGGTTTGCACCGGGGCCGGGTGGTGAAAACCATGGGTGACGGGATGCTGGTAGAATTTGGCTCGGTCGTTGATGCGGTGTCCTGCGCGACGGTCATGCAGGACCGATTGGCAGAGCGAAACGCGGATTTTGATGATGCACAGGCCTATTTACTAAGGATTGGCGTCCACGTAGGCGATATCCTGGTCGATCAGGGCGATATTTTTGGCGACGGGGTGAACATAGCAGCGCGGATTGAGGCCCTGGCCCAACCGGGCGGCATTGTTGTGAGCGGTCGGGTGCACGAAGATGTGTCGGGCAGGCTGGGCCTGGCATTTCGTGACATGGGAGAGCACGCACTCAAGAATATCAAACAACCGGTGCAGCTTTTTGCGATTGAGCGCGAGGTCGAGCAGCAGATTTCGCAGCCTGTGCAGCAACTGCCGGACAAGCCGTCGCTGGCGGTGTTGCCGTTGGTTAATTTCTCTTCTGATCAAGAGAATGAATATTTCGCCGATGGCCTGACCGAAGACATCATTACTGCATTGGCACATGTACCCTGGATGTTTGTCATCGCCCGAAATTCGACCTTTACCTATAAAGGCACCCCAGTGGACGTTCGCAAGGTCGGGCGTGATCTGGGTGTCAGATATGTGTTCGAAGGAAGTGTGCGTACCCAAGGTACAAGGATGCGGGTCACAGGGCAGTTGGTGGATGCTGAAACCGGCGCGCATATCTGGGCCGACAAGATTGACGGTTCAACAGATGATATATTTGCGTTTCAGGACCAGATCACCGAAACGATTACGGCGGCTATTGCACCGGGTATTCAACACGCGGAAATAGACCGTTCGTCCAGAACGCCGCCCAGCAATCTGAATGCCTATGATCACTACTTGCGGGCCTTGTCCGCGTTGAACCGGGCGCAGATTTCCACGGCGTCAGAGCATCTGGATGCGGCGATTAACATATCACCAACCTATGCCAAAGCCATGGCGATCCGGGCCTGGTGCTATACTTTGCAGGTTGCCTGGACAGCTAACGAATCTTACGAAGCAAATGTCTCAAATGGTCTGAAACTGGCGTATGATGCTCTTCATCTTGATGGGCGGGATTTGGAAGTTGCTGCTTATGCGGGATACACAATCAGTTTTTTTGGTGATGACATCGACCGCGGCAGGGGTCTTGTTCAGCACGCCACTGAAAACTGCCCGAGCTTCGCCTGGGCCTGGACTTCCCGGGGGATGTTGGAAGGCGTGCACGGCGATAGTGAAAAGGCCGTAGAATATTGCCAAATTGCCAAACGTCTGAATCCCCGTGATCCTCAGATGTTTCGGGTTCAGCTTGCATTGGGAACTGCATATGGGGAGCTTGACCAGTTTGAAAAGGCTTATGAGGCGGTTACTCTGGGGCTGCGGCTAAACCCGAATATTGTTACACTATATGTGCAGGCTATTTCTTGTCTTGTCCGCTTCGGGCGCATTGAAGAAGCCCGCGAACAGGCGCGTCTGCTGATGGTGCACAGCCCAAACTTCCGGGTACTTGAAGTTGCCAAGCACCTGGCCAATTTCAGGCATAGCAGCCTAAAGTCCTATAATGTTGAGGCGTTGATTGCCGCAGGGTTACCGCAATAGCACCCTGCGAATCCGAACGAAGCAGTTTCCCTTAGTGGGCCATGAAAACCGGCACTTTGGCATGTTCCAGCATGTTGCGGGTGGCCCCGCCCAAAATCGCCTCGCGCAGCCGGGAATGGCCATAGGCCCCCATGACAATCATGTCCGCGCCGGTATCCATGGCATGGCGGTTAAGAACGTCTGAAACCCGCGTCATTGTTTTGCTTAGAACGTCAATTTCACAGCGCACCCCGTGGCGCGCCAGCATTTGTGACAGCAGCCCACCCGGGTCCGATCTTTCCGGACCGTGACTCGGCGGATCAATCACCACCACCCGAACCAGATCGGCGGCGGTCAGAAACGGTAGCGCCTGACGAATCGCGGTTAGCGATTCTCCACTTTCGTTCCAGGCCACCATGATTGTTGCGGGTTGCCCCTGTGGTTCATGATCGTCCGGAATCACCAGAACCGGCGCGTGGCCTTCAAAAAGTGCGGCTTCGACAACGGTTTCAACCTCGGCCCCACGCTCATCGCCGTAAGGGCGCGGCAATATGACCAGATCACTGAAACGGGCGCGATGGGCAACATGACGTCCCAAATCGGCGATCTGAGCGATGCCTTCATCGGCGCTCCACCGCACGTCCGCCTTGCCAAGTGTTTCGTTTACCAGGTTCAGAACCTGCGTCGCCTCATCCTGAGCTTGCGTTAAAGATTCCTGTAAAACCATAGCATTAGCGCCAGCATAGTAATACCCAGTCTGGGTTCGGTCGACCCCAAGGCAGAGCACATCTGCATGGGCGTCCTGACTTTGAGCCAAGGCAATCAACTGCCGCAAAGATGTGTCAGCGTTTTTGGAATCCGTAAGGACACTTAACAAAGACTTGTATGCCATTGGGGGCCTCGTCAATTATAAAGTTATGTTATCGCAGATGGCGACCATCTGATGGTTGTGGTAAATGTCACAGAATTCATCGACGTGTTTTGATGCAGATCAAAGCGATGCACCCGCCGGGCTTGCATCTAGCGACAAGACTAATAATGCGACGTTGCGCGATTCTTGCGCGCAAAGTCATGACGAAGGGACGAAATATGTCAAATTACCTCAAGCTGATCACGTTTGGGCTGATCGCGCTTATCGCAATGATGGCGATCAATTTTGCGCGTGATATCGGCTTTATGGTGCATGGGATCATTGTTCTGCTGGTTGCAGCAGGGATGTTTCTACACACATTACGCCATACTGAAAAACCGGCCTTTGCCGGCGCTAATCCTAATGAGTACGCAGATGGTGTGGTACGAGCAGGTGTGATTGC
>DAOUQK010000348.1 GCA_030625695.1 Paracoccaceae bacterium
CGGGCGATGGTTTTGACATCAGCACTGGCGCGGGTGGTGTCGTCGTAGAGCGCCAGCAGGTTGCGGCAATCTTCGATTGAAAACCCAAGTGAGCGGGCCCGACCGAGGAAGGCCAGCTTGTGCAGGTCGTGTTCGCGAAAAGAGCGATAACCGTTGTCAGATCGCAGCGGGGCAACCAGACCGATATCTTCATAATAGCGGATGGTTTTGGTGGGTAGACCGGACAGGCGGGATACATCGCCGATGTTCATTTTTGATCTCCTATTGGCGCACGGCTGAGTAAAGCCTCCCGCGACTAGAAGGTCAAGAGTTGTTCAGAAGATGCCGTTTTCCTTTTGCACTTCGCGAATATACCGCGCGATATTGCGGACATCTGCGTCTGTCAGCCCCGGCACAGGCGGCATATTGCCAAACGTCCAATGGTGCGAGCGCACGCCGTTTTTGGCGGCCAGCAAAAAGGCCGCATCGGAATGGTGGTTTGGTTCATAAATCTTGTGGATCAGCGGCGGGGCGACGCCATTCTGACCGCTTGCGTTATCGCCGTGGCATTGCGCACATTTGGCGTCAAAGCCACGTTTGCCGATCTGGGCCTGTTCCGATAACGTGGCCGGCAAGGTCACCGTAACCATTGCCGCGCCCTGAACAAGCGAGGTTTCAACCGGGTCGCCCCCCGGTTTGAACACCATATAGGCCAGGGCGATGGCCACCAATCCCACACCACTTAGTAGTTTGATGTTCATCGCCACTGCCCTTTTTAGCCGTCGGATTTCAGGTCACTATACATCTCATAGGCCTGGGCCACAGGCATCAATTCGTGCACCACTTTCGAGACCGCTTTGATCATCGCAATTGGCGCGTCGGATTGGAAGATATTGCGCCCCATGTCCACGCCCGCCGCCCCCTGATCAACGGCGCGAAACGCCATATCCAGCGCGTCCAGTTCGGGCAGCTTCTTGCCACCAGCAATCACGATCGGCACCGGGCAGCCGGCCACAACTTTCTCA
Organism: Paracoccaceae bacterium; assembly: GCA_030625695.1. Taxonomy (GTDB): domain Bacteria; phylum Pseudomonadota; class Alphaproteobacteria; order Rhodobacterales; family Rhodobacteraceae; genus NVQY01. Next base: position 1,005 of record DAOUQK010000348.1, read on the forward strand.
AAGCCCTCTTCGATGAAATAGCTTTTGACGTAATGCGAGCCGATTTCGGCAGCAATCCGTGTCGCCAACCCAAAATAACGCGCATCCCGCGCCATGTCTTTGCCCACGCCCGTTACGGCCAGAGTCGGGATGCCAACCTTCATGCCACTGTCAATCAGCTTGATCACGTTGGTGATCGACTTATGTTCGAACTCGGCGCCGATATAGACCTGTGCGGCCATGGCACAAACCCCCATCCGCACGGCATCGTCGATATCAACCGCTATGGTTTCGTTTGACAGCTCCGACAGGATCGAATTGCCGCCCGAGGCGCGCATAACGATTGGTTTGGTCACGGTCGGCGGGATCACCGAGCGTAAAATGCCACGGGTACACATCAGAACATCGGCGTGTTCGGCCAATGGCAGAATGTTCAGGTCGATCCGTTCCAATCCTTTGGTTGGTCCCTGAAAATAACCATGGTCAAACGCCAGCATCACCGTGCGGCCGGAAACCGGGTTAAAAATGCGCGACATGCGGTTTTTGATGCCCCAGTCGTAATTGGCACAGCCTTTCAGGAAAAACCCCTGCCTGTCCTGCGGGGTGTTGATGCCAAAGTCTTTGCCGTCTTTGATGTCGTCGAGATCTGCCATTTTATGTCCAGTCGTTGTCTTGGTTTTAGTGAGGGGTTAGCACGCGTCGGCCATGGCCTCAAACGCGGATTGTGGGTTTTTCGCGCCGAAAACCGCGCTGCCGCTGACGATCATGTCAGGGTTGGCGGCGGCGATTTCGGGTAGGGTTTCAAGCGTGACTCCACCGTCAAACGCCAACACCGCGTCCGGCGCAATCTGGCGCAATTCGGCGACGCGCGCGCAGGCGAATTTTATGTCGGGTGGGTTTTTTGTGCGCGGGTCAAGCGACAGGATCAGGATCATGTCGGGGGACAGTGCCAGAAGATCGGGGACCTGTTCCAGCGAGGTGCCGGGCATCAGCGCCAGACCGGCCAGAACCGGGCGGTCGGCCTTGTCAGCGGCATCGCGGATGGCGGTGATGGCGGCACCTGCATTAGACGCTTCGGCATGCACGGTGATCATGTCGGCACCGGCCGCGACGTAAGATGCCACTTGCGTTAACGGGGCATCAATCATCAGGTGAACATCGCGCAACTGGCCATTGTTCAGCACCTTCACATTGGCCGGGCCGGCCGTCATGGCGGGCACAAACACCCCGTCCATCACATCAAAATGCAGAATTTTGCAGCCCCACGCGGCGGTTTGCCGGGCGGCCAGTCGCAAATGGCCCTGATCGGCGGCCATGATGCCAAGGCTGACGCCACGACATCGGGATTTAAGAGCGGCTAGCGCAGAGGTATCCATAAGTTACATCGTTCCTGAAATCGGATTTATTCACACGAAATGGCCTTGGGGGGATGCCCCCAAGGCCGGATTTTGGGTTAGCTTCGCAACAACTTAGCGCGCAGGCAGGGGCATCCACGCAGGCACCGACACATCGGCATGGGCGAACTGAGGCATCTTGCCGCTCAGCTCTTCCATGTTGGTGATGCCGTTGTCGTTCAGGAACGCCTGAGTGATCAGGGTTGGTGGCACAATCACATTGTGGCCCGGGTCTTCGCCCGCCAGAAGCATCGCCAAGGACCGTACAGAAACCTCACCAACCACGCTTGGATTGGTGGCCACGGTTGCCGCCCAGGCCGAACCCGGCTCGCGCATGGCCGAGATATCAGCGGTGGAAACGTCCGCCGAATAGATGTCGATCTGGTCGGTCATTCCGGCCTCGTCCACGGCGATCTTCACGCCTTTGGCGAATTCATCGTAAGGGGCGAACATGACGGTGATGCCCGGGTTGGCCTGCAACACAGACCGCGCCTGATTGGCGACCGAATTGGCAATCGGGTTATCAAGGGTGCCGAACATGGCAAGTTCCTTGATGCCGGGATTGGCGGCCTTGATGTCCTGCCACGCCACATCGCGACGATCCAGCGGCGCAATGCCGGCCACATAGACGTACCCTGCATCCCATGTATCGCCATTGTCCTTGACCGCCTGCTCAAGCGCCAGTTTACCCAACAGGTAATCCGACTGTTCAATCTGCGGAATGGCCGGGTTTTCGACGTTCACATCAAAGGCCACAACCTTGATGCCTGCGTCCAAAGCGCGTTGGGCGGCATCCTGCATGGCCTCGGTCAGCCCGTGCTGAATGATGATACCGTCAACACCCAGTGCAATCGCCTGATCTACCATGTCGGCCTGCAATGCCGCGTCCTGACGGCTATCGAATACCCGCAGATCAACGCCGATGGCGGCGGCCTGGGTCTCTACACCTGACAGATAGGCCTGAAAGAAGTCGCCGGTGGACAGATAACGCACCAGGGCGATTTTCACGTCGCCGGCGTTGTCGAACGGGGCGGGCATATCTGCCGCCATAACCGGGGCAATGCCGGTCGCAAGGGCGGCAATGCCGCCTGCCAGTCCAAGTGTAAAACGTCTTGTTAGTTTCATTGTCTTTCTCCCTTTTGGTTTCAGTCTTTTGGTTTCAGTTATTCATGGTCAGTGGTTTGACCCCCTGCGCCGACCGGTCAGCGCGAAGGTAAAGACAAGGGCGACGACCAAAACGCCCCCCTTGACGAAATCCTG
>DAOUQK010000222.1 GCA_030625695.1 Paracoccaceae bacterium
TTTACCGCGGCGTCCATGGCGCTATGGCCTTTTTCACGTAATCTGGCGATGTTTTCGGCGATGACAATGGCGTCGTCCATCAACAACCCGATCACGATCAACAGGCCAAGCGTGGTCATCAGGTTCAGCGAATAGCCAACCAACCCCATAAGAGCGACACCGCCCATGAAGGAAACAGGCAGGCCCATCGCCACCCAAAAGGCAAAGCGAAAACCAAAGAACAGCCACAGCACGCCAAACACCAGCGCCAAACCCTGAAGGCCGTTGGTGATCACCAGCGACAGACGTTCGCGCACCACCGAGGCGCCATCGGTGGTAATGTCCATCGTCACACCGGGCGGGGCCTGCGCGCGTTCCGCCGCGAGGAATGCCGTCAGCGCGTCAATGATCCGCAAAGAATCCTCGGAACGGGTTTTGGTGATGTCCAGAACCGCCGCAGGTTGACCGTTAAACAGGATGGCGTCGTCATCCAGCGAAAACCGTTCGGTTACATCGGCAATATCACCCAGCCGCACCTGCCCGCCACCGGTGGATGAGCGGATGACCAGGCTGGCCAGGGTGTCAGCGTTACGGCGTTCTTCGGCGACGCGGATCAACAGGGTTTCATTGGTTGTTTCCAGTGAACCGGCAGGCAGGTCCAGGCTGCTGGCCTCGATCACCCGGGCAATATCGCTGACCGATACGCCAAACTGACGAAGCGCCAATGGTTTCAGTTCGATCTGCAATTCCAGCGTTGCAAACCCTTGGATGTCCACCTTGGGAATACCGCCCCAACGCAACATCCGCGTGCGTATCTCTTCAGCATATTCCTTAAGCTCCGGCCGAGACTTTGGGCCGGTAACCGCCACCGAGGCGACAAAATCGGTCAGGCCCAGGGTTCTGAGCCGCGCATCTTCCGCCCGGTCGGGAAAATCGGTGATGGCGTCGATCTCGGCCTTTACGTCGGCCACAAACGCCTGAAAGTCATTGCCTTCGCGCATTCTGACGATGGCGCGGGCCAATCCTTCACGGGCCTCGCAAGAGTGGCGCTCGATACCTGTCACCGCGTCCAGTGAATTTTCGATCCGCTCGCAGATCGCACTTTCCACGTCCTCGGGCCGCGCCCCGGGGTAAGGCACCGAAATCTCGACCTCGTTAGGCTGCGCACGCGGGAACGTTTCGCGCAGTAGGCTGGGACTGACAAACAGACCGGCGGCCAGAAACAGGATCATCAACAGGTTGGCAATGGTCGGATGACCGGCGAAGAACCTGATCATTTGTCCGACCCGGCACTGGCCAGACCTGCCATCAGATCGCTATCTTCGGTCACATGCAAAAGCATGCCGGGCAGGGCCGGGCTGACGTCGCTGACCACCACCCGCTGCCCTTCCTGCAACCCTTCAGTGATCAGCGCGATACCGTCCTGAACCAGAAAAGGATCCACCGGGATCAGCATCAACCGGTCGTCATCTCCGGCGATCAAAACGTGCCCCGAACGCAGCGCATTGCGTGGGATGACAATGCCGGTCACCGGGTTGGTGCTCAGGGAAACGCGGACAAACATGCCCTTGGTCAGGGGTGGGCGTTTACCCGGTTCGACCCCGGAATAAGCCGAATCGACCCTTAGGATCACGCCAACAGTGCCGGTCTTTTGGTCAATCGTGTCGCTGATCCGGTCCAGAACGGCGGGCCAGCGCACCACATTCTCGCCCAGCAATAACTGGACCTCGGCATTCAGCGCCATTTCCCGCAGGGTTTTGGTCATCGAAGCCGAGTCACCGGCAATCGACCCTGCACCGGGGCCAGAATCGGGACGGGCCGATTGTAACAATGCCAGAAAATCGACAACCGGAACCTGCGCCACCACTTCGGCCGCGTCGATCCCATCCAGAACTGCACTGGTTTTTCCGGCACTCAGGTATTGCCCGACCTCGACCGAAACAGATGCAACCCGGGCGGAAAACGGCAATGTCAGTTCAGTTCTGCTCAGGTTCAGCTTGGCCGTCTCAAGATTGGTCTGGGAAACCGCGATCTGTTGCTGTTGCACCTCGCGCTGGGTTGGCAACAGGGCCAGCGTGCTTTCAATCGACAGAACCTTTTGACGCTGCGCCAAAAGGGCAGTCCTCGCCACATCCAGCGAGTTTTGCGAAATTGTGCCGCCGGAAAACAGCTTCTCGAACCGCTTAAGGTCCTGCGCTTTCAGAACCAGTGCCTCGTTTTCTATCTCAAGTGCTGCGGCCTGATTTTCCTCAGAGACCGCCAGTTCCTTTAACACCGCCTCGATGGCGCGGATATTGGCGCGGGCCTGCGCGATGGCAAGGGTGTAATCCACCGGGGACAGCCGCAAAAGCACCGCGCCCGCTGGCAATACCGCTCCTCTTGCCAGGCCGGGGTTGACATATTCGACGGTGCCACCGACCTGGGCAATGGCCTCGTACGTCCGGGCCGGACTGGCCAAGCCAAAACCGATAACCGTGGGCGAAACCGGCAGTCTCCGGGCCACGATCACCCGTACCGCCGACGTCCGTTCGACCAGTGCCTTGCGTTCGGGCGGCGGTTTGTTTGTGACCATATAGCCAAGCACACCCACCCCCATCGCGATCAGCGGAAGGGTGATCAGTATCAGCTTGAAACCGCTCCTCATCATTCGTCTCCTTGTCGCGCAAAGGCTGACAATTGCAAGTCCAGCAGCCTTTCACCATCAGCCAGCAAGATATTGGGGTCACGATTGACCAACATTCGCAACACCAGGCTCTGTATGACCCCAAATATCAAAGCGGCCAAGTCTTTTGCAGGAGTATTGCCCCGAAAGAACCCGTTATCCTGTGCTTCTTCAACTGTCCCGGTCAACGCATTGAAAAAATCTGTCATGCTGATCTGAATACCTGTCCGCATCCCTCTGGGATTTCGGGCCACCATTATTTCGGGCAATGCGGGCGTTTTGTAAACAAGGTTCAGATGCCCCATTACCAACAGGCGCAACCGTGCGATCGGCGTTAACGACGGGTCAGATGCCGCCAGAATGTTCGCCTTTATCTGGGCCCTAAGGGTCGATTCAATCGCAAGCCAGAGATCATCCTTACGTGGGAAATGTTTGTAGATCGCCGGCTGGGTCAGCCCAAGACTTTTGGCGATCATCCCGGTTGTGACCCGTTCCGGCCCTGTTTCAAATGCAAGGGTAAGGGCGGTCTGCACAATTTCAAGCTTACGGTCTTTTGCCGGTTTGCGCACACTCAAAATTGGCTTTTTGCCCGTGCCAAAGCCATCGAAATTGTCACCCAGACACCAATCCGCAAGGCCAATGCGCCGATGGTCCGCATTTCAAAAGCGTCCCCCCGGAGCACCAAAAATCCAAATGCCAGCGCCACAAGACAGGTTGCCGTTGCGATGAATACCGCCAGACCCAAAGCCCAGTTTTGCCGCAACCAGATACCCAACCCGGCGATGACGTAGACAAATCCAGCCAAAAAGTTGAACCAGACTACAAACGGCACATAACTGCCCGCCGCCTGTTGGGCCTCGTCGGGTCCAAACAGAACGTTGCCGCCTGAAAATACGGTCATTATTCCAAATACCATTGCAAGGGCGGCGACAGGCCGGACCCATTTGGGAGAGTGGCGCAGGGCCATATTTTCATTGGTCATCGTTTGGAAACCTCCTTGAGGGTCGCGCTGCATAGAAGATCGGCGTCTAACAAGTTATAGACGTATAACTAATGATAGAGTGGACATTTGCAACAGGCAAAGCGTCACATCACCTGGCTATTCCCTGCCCATAGATTTCCGGGCAAACCTATGTCAGTTTCCAATGAACAAAAAACAGGCGAAGATATTTGCAACAGAACCCGGAAACCCCGTTTGACGACCTGAAAGGGCTGGTTGCTGTTGTAACCGGTGCCGCGCAGGGTAACGGCAAAGCCATCGCAACGGCGCTGGCGCAATACGGGGTGAGCGTGGCACTTTGTGACATACAGGGTGACGCAGTGCACCAACTTGCCGAGCAGCTTAACGACCAGGGCTTGCGTGCGCAGGCTTATTGCGTTGACGTATCCGTGGCGCACGACTGTCAAGTGTTGGCTGGTTCCGTGGCAAAGGATCTGGGGCCCACCGCCATTCTGATCAACAACGCCGGTATCATCCGGCGCACATCCCCGGACGCCGCCACATTCGAAACCGACTGGTCCGACATAATGCGCGTCAACACCGACGGGCCAATGTTCATGATCCGCGCCTTTCTGGGTCAGTTGCGTCAGACCCGGGGAAGTATCGTCAATATGGCCTCGATCATGTCAGTTTCCGGCGCGCCGGGCATGTCGGCCTATGCGGCCTCAAAAGGTGCTGTTCTGCAAATGACCCGCGCCCTTGCCCACGATCTGGCGCCAGACGGCATTCGGGTGAACGCCATAGCACCTGGGGTGATTGATACCCCGATGACTGAAGTAACCCGCAACAACCCGGATGCAATCGCGCGGTTTATGGCCCATACCCCGATGCGCCGGACCGGGAAACCACAGGAACTGGTCGGGCCGGTGCTGTTTCTGGTTTCCAATATGTCTACTTACGTGACCGGCATTCTTTTGCCGGTCGATGGCGGCTATCTGACGGCCTGAAAGGGAATGAAATGAAAGAATATCATTGTGACGTACTGGTTGTCGGGTCAGGGGCTGGCGGGCTGGCATCCGCCGTTTCAGCCGCACACCGGGGTCTGAATGTGCTGGTTGTCGAAAAAGAGGTGGTGTTTGGCGGCACCACGGCGCGGTCCGGCGGATGGATGTGGATACCCGCCAATGCGCCGGCCAAACGTGCCGGGGTTGAGGACAGCGTCGAAAAGGCCCGCACCTATTTGCAGCACGAAACCGGTGACAAGTTCGATGCCCCGCGCATTGATGCCTTTCTAGAGGCCGGACCCAAGGCGGTAGAGTTTTATGAACAGAACACATCGCTGCAATTCGACCTTGGCCCAACATTTGCCGATTACCACCCCGACGCCCCCGGTGGCATGGATGGTGGCCGATCGATTGTCGCGCGTCCCTTTGACGGACGCGAACTTGGCAAAGAAATCAAGCGTCTGCGCCCGCCTCTTTGGGAAATCACGTTTCTTGGCCTGATGATAGGATCGGGCAAGGAGCTTTTGCATTTCTTCAATGTCATGCGCTCGCCTGTTTCGGCGTTTTATGTCGCCAAACTGTTCCTGAAGTATCTGGGTGATATGGCTTTTCATGGCCGCCCCATGCGCCTGATGAACGGCAATGCCCTAGCCGGAAGACTGGCCAAATCCTGTTTTGACAAGGGTGTGCCGATCTGGACAAACGCACCGGTCAGAAAGCTGATCCATGATGATCACGGCAACGTGTCCGGGGCCATTGTCGACGCACCAGATGGGCAATATACGGTGACGGCGCGCAAAGGTGTGGTTCTTGCCGCCGGGGGTTTCCCGCAGGATGCGGTGCGACGCAAGGAACTGATGCCGCATGCGCCGGACGGTCATCAACATGTCTCTCCTGCCCCACCGGGCAACACCGGCGACGGGCTGCGTCTGGGCGAGGCCGCGGGGGCGACTGTTGACACCACCTTGCCCCATTCCGCTGCCTGGGTGCCAATTTCAAGGCCGCCAAAGGGCGACGGAACCTTGGGCACATTTCCGCACTTTGTTGACCGCTCCAAACCGGGGGTGATCGCAATCACCCGGTCGGGCAAAAGATTTGTGAACGAAGCGAATTCATACCATGATTTCTGTCAGGCAATGGTGCGCCGTTGCCACGAGGAAGGCGGGGAACTGGCCGCATGGTTCCTTACCGACCACCGCGCTTTTCGCAAATACGGCCTTGGCTACGCCAAACCCGCTCCGGTTCCATTCGGCAAACTTATCAAAAATGGCTATCTCATCCGGGGCAAGACCTTGGCGGATGTGGCACGTCAGATCGGCGCTGACACCGCAGGGCTTGAAAGCACGGTGGCGGATTTCAATTTGCATGCAACTGATGGCAAAGACCCGGAGTTTTCAAAAGGGTCTACCAGTTACAACCGCTCGCTGGGTGACCCGGACCACACACCCAACCCCTGCGTTGCACCGCTGACACGCGGGCCATTTTACGCGGTTCGCCTTTACGTCGGAGACCTTGGCACATTCGCTGGTTTGAAAACCAACGAATACGCCCAAGTTCTGAATGACAAAGGTCAGCCGATCCAGGGCCTTTATGCGGCAGGTAATGACGCCGCCAGCATTATGGGTGGCAATTATCCCGGCGGTGGTATTACCCTGGGTCCGGCAATCACTTTTGGATATATTGCTGCCCGCCACATGTCGGGCGCGAACGAATAATTGCGGCCGGATTAATGCGTCCCGACCCTAAGAGTGCAAAATGAGCCGTCAAGTTGACAACGTCCC
>DAOUQK010000130.1 GCA_030625695.1 Paracoccaceae bacterium
GATGGCGCGGTACTGATCGACGCGCGGATCGAGGGGCCGTTGGCCCCGAGTGACGCGCTCCTTGCGAGGATGGACGCGCAGATCAGAACCCGCGACGCGACACAGCCGACCAAGGAACGTAGCGCTGGCAGTACGTTCCGCAATCCGGCGGGATTTTCCAGTACAGGAAGGGCCGATGATACCCATGATCTCAAGGCCTGGAAGGTGATTGATGACGCGGGCATGCGCGGTGCGCGCCAGGGCGGCGCACAGATGAGCGAGAAACATTCGAACTTCATGATCAACGCAGGTGGCGCAACTGCCGCTGATCTTGAAGGATTAGGGGAAGAGGTGCGAAAAAAGGTTTACGAGAGTCAAGGCATTACGTTAGAGTGGGAAATCATGCGGGTCGGTGATCCGCTGGACGAATAGCTAAATAAATACACCCCGGTTGCGAAGACCTGACAGGCACTTAATGGGCGCGCAACATAAGGGGTAAAATCAACGGGCCAGCAAAAGGTCCGGGTATAATCTGAGGCACTTTCATTGGGTCAGTCGAGCATGACACCCCAAAAAGTTGCGGTATTGATGGGCGGACCTTCGGCTGAGCGCGAAGTGTCGCTGGTCAGCGGGCGTGAATGCGCCGCCGCCTTGAGGGATGAGGGATACGAGGTCGTTACGCTGGATGCGGGGCGCGACCTGTGCCAACAGCTATCGCAAACAGCGCCTGACGTGGTGTTCAACGCGCTGCACGGGCGGTTTGGCGAAGATGGCTGTGTGCAGGGCCTGCTGGAATGGCTTGGCCTGCCGTATACCCATTCCGGTGTGATGTCGTCAGCATTGGCGATGGACAAACAACGTAGCAAGGCGGCGTTTGTGGCGGCTGGTTTGCCGGTGATGCAAAGTCAGTTGCACGACAAGGCGCAGGTTATGGCCGCCCACGTGATGGCGCCGCCATATGTGGTCAAACCCAATAACGAAGGCTCGTCCGTTGGCATCTATCTGGTGCATGACGACGCCAATGGCCCGCCGAAACTGGGTGATGAGATGCCGGGCCAGGTTCTGGTCGAGGAATTCGCGCCGGGTCGTGAGCTGACCTGTGCCGTAATGGGCGCCTCGCAAGGCGAACCCGCCCGCGCCCTGACGGTCACGGATATCCTGACTGATGGTTGGTACGACTATGACGCCAAATACAAACCCGGCGGGTCGCGCCACGTGATCCCTGCCGATATCCCGCAAGAGATATTTGATCTGTGCCTTGACTATGCCTTGCGCGCCCATGCCGCCCTTGGCTGTCGTGGATTGTCGCGCACCGATTTTCGCTGGGACGAAACCCGCGGGCGCGACGGCCTGATCCTGTTGGAAACCAACACCCAGCCCGGCATGACGCCCACCTCGCTTGGCCCCGAACAAGCCGCTGCGGTTGGCGTCAACTTCGGCCAGTTATGCCGCTGGCTCACCGAGGACGCGTCATGCAACAGATGAAACAGGCAAAGTCGGCTGCCTACGATCCATCGCCGTCGCGTCTCAGCTATCGGTTGCAACGCTGGATGCTGACCCCCGGTATTCGGATGGGATTGCGCATCATCGTCCCGTTCGGCCTGACCCTGGCAATTGTCAGCATCTTCCTGTCGGATGAACGCCGCCGTGACGCTCTAAACCAGTTTGTTGTGGAACTGCGCGCCAGCATTCAGGAACGCCCGGAATTCATGGTGTCGCTGATGGCCATTGACGGTGCCGGGTTAAACCTGGCCCAGGATATCCGCGAAGTTGTTCCGCTTGATTTTCCTATATCTTCGTTTGACCTTGAGCTTGAACAAATCCGCCAGGTGGTGACCGGCCTTGACCCGGTCAAGGCCGCCTCGGTGCGCATTCGTCCCGGTGGATTGTTGCAGATCGACGTGACGGAACGCCGCCCCGCTGTGGTTTGGCGCACCCGCGACGGATTGGCGATGCTGGACCGCGACGGCGTGCATGTGGATGACATAGACAGCCGAAGTGCCCAGCCCGATCTGCCGTTGATCGCCGGCGCTGGTGCCGACAAACATGTGGCGCAAGCGTTGCAGCTGATGGCCTCGGCGCAACCTTTGGGGAAACGCCTGCGGGGGTTTGTAAGGGTCGGGATGCGGCGTTGGGATGTGGTTCTGGACCGGGGGCAGCGTATTTTACTGCCGGGTGATTATCCGGTGCGCGCACTTGAAAGGGTGATCGTGCTTAATCAGGGCAATGACCTTTTGGAACGGGATGTGGTGGTGGTGGACATGCGTCTTGGCGAACGCCCCACCTTGAGGATGAGTAGTGCGGCACTGGAAGACTGGTGGCGGATAAGAAAGATTAACGGGGACGGGCAATAGGATATGACAGATCTTTATCAGGCACAGCGCACCATGCGATCCATGCGGCAACAGGCGTTGCAGCGCGGTGTTGTGGCCATTCTTGACGTTGGCAGTTCGAAAATCGCCTGTCTGGTGCTGCGGTTTGATGGCACCGGACGGCTGAGCGAGGATACCTCGATCGGGTCACTGGCCGGCCAAACCGGTTTTCGCGTCATAGGGGCCGCCACCACCCGTTCGCGCGGGGTGAAATTTGGCGAAGTCACGGCGATGGCGGAAACCGAACGCGCCATTCGCACAGCGCTTCAGGCGGCGCAGAAGATGGCCGAAATCCGGGTTGATCATGTGATCGTCAGCTTTTCTGGCGCCAATCCACGGTCCTACGGGCTGGACGCGCAGGTCGATCTTGAAGGCCAGGTGGTGACCGAGGCCGAGATCGCCCGGGTGATGGCCGATTGTGACGTGCCTGAATATGGGGCCGGGCGCGAAGTGTTGCACGCGCAACCGGTCAACTTTGCATTGGATAATCGCTCGGGTCTGGGCGATCCACGTGGCCAGTTGGGCCAGACCCTGTCGGTTGATATGCACATGCTGACGGTGGACGAGGCGGCGATCCAGAACCTTGTACATTGTATCAAACGCTGTGATCTGGAACTGGCTGGCATTGCTTCGTCGGCTTATGTTTCGGGCATTTCGGCTCTGGTTGAGGACGAACAGGAACTGGGGGCGGCCTGTATTGATATGGGCGGTGGATCGACCAGCATTTCTATCTTCATGAAAAAGCACATGATCTTTGCGGATTCGATCCGTATGGGTGGCGACCACGTCACCAGTGACATTTCCATGGGGCTGGGTGTGCCGATGCCCAACGCCGAGCGGATCAAGACGTTTTGCGGCGGGGTGCATGCCACCGGCGTGGATGATCGTGACATGATCGACATTGGTGGCGATACTGGCGATTGGGAACACGACCGCCGCACGGTAAGTCGCGCCGAGCTGATCGGCATCATGCGGCCCCGGGTCGAAGAAATCCTGGAAGAGGTGCGCAGCCGGCTGGATGCGGCTGGCTTTGATCAACTGCCCAGCCAGCAGATTGTCCTGACCGGTGGGGCCAGTCAGATCATGGGTCTGGACGGGCTTGCCAGCCGGATATTGGGCCAGCGGGTGCGTCTGGGGAGGCCTTTGCGGGTGCACGGCCTGCCACAGTCAGCGACCGGACCGGGGTTTGCCAGTGCGGTTGGTCTCAGCCTGTTTGCGGCCCACCCACAGGACGAATGGTGGGACTTTGAAATTCCCAATGACCGCTATCCGGCGAAATCATTCAAACGCGCGGTGCGATGGTTTCGCGACAACTGGTAGGCAGGGACGCCGTATCAGACTGCAGACCACATCCAACCCATCGTGGGCCGAGCGAAGCGAGGCCCCCTGGCGACGGGCGTAGCTCGGCGCAAACCCTGAAAAAGCTGTGTTTGCGCTCTGACAATAATCTCTTGCGCGAAATCTGGTGCATTTCAACATTACAAAAGGCTTCAAGGCGCAAACTCATCCCTTTGAATGACAGGTGACAAACTCGCCCAAAACGGTTAAACCAATCCACGAGCACTCAGTAAAGAGAAGTGCCTGTTTGGGTCGGGCAGACCCCAATTGATAAAGCCATGATTCCGTTTGCCATCCGGCCTGCGGGCCCGAATGCTTTTGTGTCATGGAATGCGATGCCCGCAATATCTGGGTGTATCGGCGATATCCCGCGAGAATCCCGCACTTATATGCCATATTTTGTGTTCTAATCGTGTTTTTTGGGTGACGGCGGGGGTTTGGCGCGATATGATTGGTGGTAATATCCAACAATAATGCCTGCAAACGCGGGCAGGCAGCTACAGGCGGAGCGATCATGACACTGAACCTTACGATCCCGGGACAGGCCGATTTGAAACCACGGATCACCGTATTCGGCGTCGGAGGGGCGGGCGGCAATGCGGTCAACAACATGATCGACAAGGCGCTGGATGGCGTTGACTTTGTGGTCGCCAACACTGACGCGCAGGCGTTGCAGCAATCGGCATCGCCCAGCAAGGTGCAGCTGGGCGTCAAAGCCACCGAAGGCTTGGGGGCCGGTGCGCGCCCGTCGGTCGGGGCCTCGGCCGCTGAAGAAAGCATTGACCAGATCGTCGATCATCTGGCCGGCGCGCATATGTGTTTCATCACTGCGGGCATGGGCGGTGGCACCGGGACCGGGGCGGCACCGATTATCGCGCAGGCGGCGCGTGAACTTGGGGTGCTGACCGTTGGTGTGGTAACCAAACCGTTCCAGTTTGAGGGTGCCAAGCGGATGCGTCAGGCCGAAGAAGGCGTCGAGGCGCTGCAAAAGGTCGTTGATACGCTGATCATCATTCCCAATCAGAACCTGTTCCGGCTGGCCAACGAAAAAACCACCTTTACCGAGGCGTTTTCGCTGGCGGACGACGTGCTGTACCAAGGCGTCAAAGGGGTGACCGACCTGATGGTGCGGCCCGGGTTGATCAACCTTGATTTCGCCGATGTTCGTGCGGTGATGGACGAGATGGGCAAAGCCATGATGGGCACAGGCGAGGCCGAGGGCGAAGATCGGGCCATTCAGGCCGCTGAAAAGGCCATCGCCAACCCGCTGCTGGACGAGATCAGCCTGCGGGGTGCCAAGGGCGTTCTTATCAACATCACCGGCGCTCATGATCTGACCTTGTTCGAACTGGACGAAGCCGCCAACCGGATCCGCGAAGAGGTGGACCCGGAGGCCAATATCATCGTCGGCTCGACCCTGGATACGGATATGGATGGGGTCATGCGGGTGTCTGTGGTTGCAACCGGGATTGACGCAATCGACGTGCAAACCGCCATTCCGGTGCCACGCCGCCCAATGGCAGCGCCGCTGAAAACCAGCGTGTCGAACGAACCGTCTGGCGCAAATCCTCTGGAATTGGTCGATCCACTTGTCGCCGCTGTGGCCGAGGTTGCTGCCAGAGATACGGGCGACGAACCGGGGTTGTTTGCGGACATGGACGAGCAGGACGCCGCGTCAAATGGCCAGACCGACGACATATTTGGCAATGCAGTCAGCGGATCAGAGGCAGTGACGGACGATGGCCTGCCATTGCCAGCCTATCAGCCGAGCGTGCCGGAGTTTGATCCCCACAAAGACGCACGTATCACAGCAGAAGCGGCACCCGAGGATTTCGTGGCACCGGTGGCACCAGCCCCCGGCACACCGTCTGCCGAAACCATGATCCGGCTGAAGAACGCCGCGCGTAAGGTTGCCGGGGCGGCATCGGCACAAGAGCCTGTGGCCGCACAAGAGCAAGCGCAGGCTGTTGGTGGGATGCGCAAGCCGAACTTTGGCATCGGCTCGTTGATTGGCCGGATGACCGGGCATGGGACCGACACCCCCCCAGAGCGGGCCATCCCGAGCATGCATGAAAGTGCGCCACAAAGCCCAAGCGTGGCACCTTCCACGCATCATTCAGCCGCTCAGACTGGGGCCGATTCCGAACAGGACAAGATCGAAATTCCGGCTTTTTTGCGACGTCAGGCGAATTAACCCTGTCACATTAACCATTTGAAAGGCCGCCTTCGGGCGGCCTTTTGCTGTTTAATTACATAGCATTATCTGTGGATAGGCAGGGTTTTGCCGACCTATGACGGGGATGTTTCAAACGGTTACAAAGAGTGTGTTGAGATCGGGTGATCTGATGGTTAGGTGCTCTGACAACAAAAGCCGGACGTTGTTGGGGACGCGGTCGGTATCTGGGACTAAAGACTGTCGCCCCAATAACTTGAGATTAAGGACGAGAGCAAACCTTGCAAACCACGCTGAAATCTCCGGCTGTATTCGATGGCATAGGGTTGCATTCCGGTGCGCCTGCGCGAGTCGTTGTACGTCCAGCCGAGCCGGGGCATGGCATCTGGTTTCACCGTACTGACATTGAAGTCGGCGACGCGCGCATTCCGGCGTTGTGGCACCGGGTTGACCGCACACCATTGTGCACCCGGCTGGAAAACGATCACGGCGTGACGGTGTCGACAGTCGAACACATCATGGCCGCCCTTGCGGGCTGTGGCATCCACAACGCCGAAATCGAAATTGACGGGCCCGAGGTGCCGATACTGGACGGGTCAGCCGCCCCCTTCATGCGCGGTTTGATGCAGCGCGGGGTGCGCAAGCAGAACGCAGCCCTATGGGCGATTGAAGTTCTGGCTCCGGTTCATGTGCAACTGGATGATGGGGCCAAAGCCAGCCTGCTGCCGTCTGATCAGCTTGAAATCTCGTTTTCAATCGACTTTTCCGACGCGGCCATTGGCCGCCAGAACAAGACCCTTGATATGCGCAACGGCGCGTTTGCCCGCGAGTTGTGCGACAGCCGCACGTTCTGCCGTCAGGCGGATGTGGATCTGATGCATGAAAACGGTCTGGCGCTTGGCGGCACTTTGGAAAATGCTGTGGTTGTGGACGGCAAAGATGTTCTTAGCCCCGGTGGATTTCGTCATGATGACGAGGCCGTGCGCCACAAGATGCTGGACGCATTGGGCGACCTCGCGCTTGCGGGCGCACCGATTCTGGGCCGTTATGAAGGGGTTCGGGCCGGTCATTCGCTGACCAACACCCTGTTACGTGCCCTGTTTGAGACGCCCGGCGCGTTCCGCATGGTTCAAATTGACGCCGAAATGGCCGAACGTCTGCCCGGTCAGGGACTGGTATGGGCGGAAATCCCCGAAGTTGCCTGATCTATACGGTTCTTTTCAGTTCTGTCCGACGTGGCGCAGGTTCAAATCTTATAGCAATGCTTTTAAGACGTTTTGCACCTGAAATTAATGTGCTAGAAACCCGGGCAAACGGGGACACTCCCGACAAGACTCGAAAAGGGTAGCAGGTATGTTCGGCGGCAGGTTCCGGCTTTCATTTATTGTGGCGTTGCTTTTGACGACGGTGCTGGCGGCATGCGGTGGCGGTGGCTTCGGCTTTGGCGGTGGTGGGGCGTCGGCCAACCGCGAAGAAAAGCTTGAGGTGTTTACCCCCGAACAGATATTTGAGCGGGGCGAGTTTGAACTGACCCGCAATCGCACCGACGATGCGGCCTATTACTTTTCCGAGATCGAACGGCTTTATCCCTATTCGAGCTGGGCCAAGCGAGCGCTGATCATGCAGGCGTTTTCGTTCCATCAGGGTAAGGATTACCCGGAAAGCCGCGCTTCGGCGCAGCGCTATATCGACTTTTACCCGGCGGACGAAGACGCCGCTTATGCGCAATTTCTGTTGGCGCTTAGCTATTATGATCAGATCGACGAAGTGGGCCGGGATCAGGGTCTGACGTTTCAGGCGCTGCAATCTTTGCGCGCCGTGATCGAACTATATCCCGACAGTGAATATGCCTCGTCGGCGATCCTGAAGTTTGATCTGGCGTTTGACCATCTGGCGGCGAAGGAAATGGAGATCGGGCGCTATTACCTGCGCCGCGATCATTTCACCGCGGCAATCAACCGGTTCCGGGTTGTGGTTGCCGATTTCCAAACCACATCGCACACTGCCGAGGCGCTGCATCGTCTGGTCGAGGCGTATTTGTCGCTGGGCCTGACCGACGAGGCGCAATCGGCCGGAGCGATCCTTGGGTTTAACTATCAATCGTCCGAATGGTACGAGCGGAGTTTCACTCTGCTGACCGGGCAGGGGTTGAAGATGAAGAATTTTGGCAATAATTGGCTAAGCCAGATCTATCGTCAGTCGGTCAAGGGCGAATGGTTGTAACGGGGCGGCGGGGTGAACCCCGCCCTACGAAAGACGTCCATGCTGCGCGTACTTGAAATTCGGGATATGCTGATCATTGACCGGTTGGAACTTTTGTTCCAGCCGGGGCTGAATGTGTTGACTGGCGAAACCGGTGCCGGCAAGTCGATCTTATTGGAATCATTGGGGTTTGTTCTGGGCTGGCGGGGTCGGGCGGCCTTGGTACGTCAAGGTGCCAAGCAAGGCGAAGTGATGGCGGTGTTTGATCTGTCACCGGGACACGCCGCATATGACGTGCTGGAACAGGCCGGGTTGCCGAGTGGCGAGGGTGAGTTGATCCTGCGGCGGATCAATACCAGTGACGGGCGCAAAACTGCCTGGGTCAATGACCGGCGCTGTTCCGGTGACGTGTTGCGGGCCTTGTCGGCGACACTGGTGGAACTGCACGGGCAGCAGGACGACGGCGGTCTTTTGAACCCGCGCGGGCATCGCGCGATGCTGGATATCTTTGCCGGGTTGCAGGGCGCGGTGGCGGATGTAACGGCCCGGTGGCGCGCCGTCGGGCAGGCGCGGGCGCAATTGGCCGAGCTTCAGGCGGCCTGGGATGCGGTGCGGGCCGAGGAGGAATTTCTGCGCCATGCGGTGGCTGAGTTGGATTTGTTGGACCCGAAACCGGGCGAAGATGCCACGCTGGATACAATGCGGCGCAAGATGCAAAAGGCGGTCCGCATTCGCGATGATGTGGCAAAGGCGTTTGAGTTGCTGGACGGGGCCGAGGGCGGCATGGGCGACGCCCTGCGCTGGCTGGAAGAGGCCGCCGGGCAGGCCGACGGGGTGCTGGACGCGCCCATTGCTAGTCTGGTCAGTGCATTGGACACAATTGGTCAGGCGCATGATGGGGTGGCGCAGGGGTTGG
>DAOUQK010000232.1 GCA_030625695.1 Paracoccaceae bacterium
CGGCTGGTGCTGGAATGGGAACTGACCCAGATCGGTATCTTCGGCATCGTCGCGCTGATCTCATCGGCTTTGTTCAGCTGGTTCGGCGGCAAGGCCGACAAACGCTTTGGCCCCAAACCGGTGATCATTGCCGCCATCATCGTGCTAACCTTCGTCTGCCTGACAATCGTCAGCATGTCCCGAACCCAGCTTTACGGCATTGCTTTGCCCGAAGGCTCGACCCTTCCAGACACCATATTCTTCGCTTGCGGCGTGCTGATCGGCGGCATGGGCGGAATATTGCAGGCCACCAGCCGCACCTTGATGGTGCGCCACTCGCCGCCCGACGCCTCCACCGAAAGCTTTGGTTTGTATGGCCTTTCCGGACGGGCGACGGCATTTATCGCACCCTTTCTGATCTTGCTGGTGACGGAAATGACAGGCAGTGCGCGGATTGGCATGTCGCCCATCGTTCTGCTGTTTGTTATCGGCCTCATTCCGCTATTCTGGGTCAAGCCTGAAGGAGACCAAACCGGATGATTCTTGCCCGACTGTCCTGCATTCTGGTCTTGTTCCTGGTTCTGCCCGCCCAGCAAGCACTGGCAGAAACTCTCGCCAAACAACAATTCGGTGCCAAAACCAACGGGTCGAGCCAACGCCCCGCCGCCTATGGAAGCTATGCCAAAGGCTGCGTTGCAGGGGCGGTGCAACTGCCCGAAACCGGCCCGACCTGGCAGGCCATGCGGCTGTCGCGCAACCGCAACTGGGGTCATCCGGGCACTGTTGATTTCATCAGTGACCTTAGCAAATTTGCCGCCAAGCTGCCGGGTTGGCAGGGGCTTTATATCGGCGATATCAGCCAACCACGCGGTGGGCCGATGTTGTCGGGGCACCGCAGCCACCAAATCGGGCTGGATATCGACATTTGGATGCTGCCACCTGACCGTCTTAATCTAAGCACCTCAGCGCGTGAAAATCTGTCGTCGATTTCGATGCGACGCGCCAACGGGGCCTTTGTCAACAGCAGCTGGACACCAGCGCATCATGCGCTTTTGCGGGCCGCAGCCAAGGACAAGCGGGTCGCGCGGATATTTGTCTTCCCAGGCGCCAAAGTACAAATGTGCAACGACGAAAAAGGCAACCGCAAATGGCTGCGGAAAATCCGGCCATGGTGGGGGCACCACTATCATTTTCATGTACGCCTGAACTGCCCGAAGGGGCGCAAGGACTGCACCAATCAGGCACCCCCGCCACGCGGCGACGGTTGCGCCGACGCGCAAAAATGGGTCAACGACATCCTCAACCCACCCAAACCCAAACCTGTGGATCCCAACGCACCCAAAGTAACCCCCAAGCCGCGCCGCGAATACGTGCTGGCCGATTTGCCAAAGCAATGCACCGGCGTTCTTCAATCCAACTAGAGTGTGTCGCGTTTGATTGGATTCATGCATTCATATGGCAGGCCGAGGCAGAGTTTGAATTCCAAACGCGTTCGGCCTGCCATATGAATTCGATTTAATGCGACACGCTCTAGCGCTAACTCTGTATCTGGTTCTGACCTGCCTTGCCGGGGCCGCCCTGGCTGACGACAAGGCACGCGCCCGGTATCTGAGCAGCTTTCACTGGGACATGGATAAGCCATGGTTTGGCGGTTGGTCCGGCATCGAGATATCGCCGGACGGATCAGGCATGACTGCGATCACAGACCGTGGCCACCTGATCCGGGCCAAAATCCAACGCGACAAGGGGCGGATAACCGACATTATCCCACTCAAATGGTGGCGTCTGAAATCCAGCTCAGGCAGGTTTTTAAGTCGAGGGATAATTGACTCCGAAGGGTTGGCCATTGGCAATGGCGCAGCGATCCACGTTTCGTTCGAAGGGGTCGCAAGGGTGGTACGCTATCACGTGCCCGACGCGCCAGCCTCTGTTTTACGGCATCACAAAACCTTCAAAACCTTGCCCGGAAACAGCGCGCTTGAAGCCTTGGCAATTGACGAACAAAACCGGCTCTACACGATCCCGGAACAACTGGGCGATGGCGCTGCAATCCGCGTGTTTGTGATGGATAACGGCACGGTTAATAGCGCATGGCATTTGGCATTCACCCTTCCCGGAGACGATGATTTCAGCCCCGTGGGTGCCGATTTTGGTCCGAACGGCCAGTTCTACCTGCTGGAACGCGGCTGGAGCGTGTTTGGTTTTCGCACCCGCGTGCGCCGATGGAGTAACGTACCGGGCCAACCACAGAATGAGCAGTTGCTGGTCCTGACCCAAACCGGAACCCATGATAACCTCGAAGGGCTGGCGGTCTGGCAGGACAAACAGGGGCAAATCCGCCTGACCATGATTGCGGATGATAATTTCCTGTCGTTGCAGCAAACCGAGATTGTCGAATACGCCATCGCGGAATAACTTGCGCCTGTGCGACAGGCGCAGTAATTGCCACCTTGTTGGCCAGAATCGGCCAGCCAAGTCGCCGCACCCTTGTCAAAACGGACCTGAAAACATGAACCGCGCCCACCTTCCTGGCATAATTGCCATGGCCGCCATCGTCGTGGCCTCCAACATCCTTGTTCAATTCCTTTGGGGCCAATGGCTGACTTGGGGCGCATTCACCTATCCGTTTGCCTTCCTTGTCACTGACCTGATGAACCGCGCCTACGGCGCACAGGCCGCCCGCAAGGTGGTGCTTGCCGGGTTTGTCACCGGGTTGGCCTGTTCCCTGATCGGCACACAGATCATCGGTGAATTCGGCCCATTGGTGACTGTCCGAATCGCTGTCGGCTCTGGCCTTGCGTTCCTAACCGCGCAATTGCTGGATGTTGGCATATTTTCGGCCCTCAGAACCGGCAAATGGTGGCGCGCACCGCTGGCCTCGACCCTGATCGGGTCGAGTGTCGACACCATCCTGTTCTTCACCATCGCCTTTTCGGCCCCCTTACGCTGGCTCGAACCCGGCAATGACGTATCCTGGGCCAACGAGGCGCTGCCCCTGCTGGGCGCCGGACCCATCGCCCCGCTCTGGGTCTCACTGGCGTTCGCCGATTGGCTGGTTAAGCTGTCTTTAGCCCTACTGGCCCTGATCCCGTTCCGGATTATCGCCAAGCGAATGAACGCAACAGCCTGAGCGGGCTTTCCAGCCCCGCTCCGGCAGGCTAAACGATTAAGCATGCGGATTAACGACGACATAACCCTTCAGGATTGGGAACTTAGCAAACAATTCATGCGCGCCTCTGGCCCCGGCGGCCAGAACGTCAACAAAGTGGCAAGTGCGGTTGAATTGCGCTTTGAAGCCGCCCGGTCGCCGTCATTGCCCGACCCGGTCAAGACGCGACTTAAACGCCTCGCCGGGCGGCGTTGGACCAAAGACGGGGCGATTGTCATCCAATGTGACGAAACCCGCTCGCAGGCGCGTAACCGTGACATTGCCCGCGATCGGTTGATTGCCATGATCCGACAGGCACTGACGCGCCCTAAGCGGCGTATCGCCACTCGCCCGACAAAGGGATCAATACGGCGCAGACTCAATGCCAAAAAGGTCCGGGCGGACATCAAGACCTTGCGGGGCAAAGTCACTGACGACTAGACTATGCTTGAAACACTGACAATCAACAGGACGAACAACATGCGACTAAACGGCAAAACCGCAATTGTAACCGGAGGCGCATCCGGGTTTGGCGCCGGTATCGTCGCCAAGTTTCTGACCGAAGGCGCGCGGGTAATGATCGCCGATATCAACGGCGATGCGGCGCGTAACATGGCCGAATCTCTGGGCGACAATGCCATTGCCCAAACCGTCGATGTCTCAGACGGTGCTTCGGTACAGGCCATGACAGACGCGGCCCTTGGCACCTTTGGCCACGTCGATATCCTGATCAACAACGCCGGCATCTCGCACATGCCCGGCTTGCTCGAAGACATCACCGAAGACGACTTTGACCGGCTTTACCGCGTCAACATGAAGTCCGTCTACCTGACCGCGCGGGCCTTGGTGCCGCATATGAAATCCCGCGCACAGGGCGCAATCCTTAACGTCGCCTCAACCGCAGGCGTCTCGCCCCGCCCTCGGCTGAACTGGTATAACGCCTCCAAAGGCTGGATGATCACCGCCACCAAAACCATGGCGGTCGAACTGGCCCCCGCCGGCATCCGCGTCAATGCCATCAACCCGGTGGCCGGCGAAACGCCCCTCCTGAAAACCTTCATGGGCGAAGACACCCCGGAAATGCGTGCCAAGTTCATCGCAACTATCCCCTTGGGCCGCTTCTCGCTACCCGAAGACATGGGCAACGCCGCCTGCTTCCTCTGCTCAGACGAGGCCAGCATGATCACCGGCGTCGCCATGGAAGTCGACGGAGGCCGCTGCATCTGATGCCCTGGCCTTCCCCTGTTCATCTTGCAAGGAAAACTCCTGCCCACTGCCCGGCAGGGCCTGCATGCAGGCCCGAGAGGGGAGGCGCCGCGCCCTTCAGGGCGCAAACTAAAAAAGCGCGGGCGCGGCACGCTCAATCAAGTCAGAATAACACGCCATGATCCCCGGCCCCCGTAACCTGATCACCGACGTGCCCGGCCTGCTGGTCGGCAACGCTCAGGACGAACACCTAAAATCCGGGGCCACGGTCCTGACCGCTGACAAACCGTTCACCGCGTCGGTCCATGTGATGGGCGGCGCGCCCGGAACCCGTGAGACCGACCTGCTCGCGCCAGATAAATCCGTCGCTCAGGTAGACGCGCTAACGCTTGCAGGGGGTTCGGCCTTTGGCCTTGATGCCTGTTCCGGCGTGGTGGACGCCTTGCGCGCCAAGGGGCGTGGCTTTCGGGTGTTTGACGCGACTATCCCGCTGGTGCCCGGTGCAATCCTGTTTGATTTGCTAAATGGTGGTGACAAAGATTGGGCCGACAACCCTTATCGCGCGCTGGGCCGGGCGGCATTTGAGTCCGCCAAATCGGACTTCGAACTGGGCACGATTGGCGCCGGAACGGGTGCCTTAACGGCGATGCTCAAAGGTGGCCTGGGCTCTGCCTCATTTGTGCTTGAGAATGGCGTCACAGTCGGCGCATTGGTTGCCGTCAACCCGATGGGCAGTGCGACCACCCCCGGTGAGCGGCATTTCTGGGCCGCCCCGTTTGAGGTGGATGGCGAATTTGGCGGGTTGGGTCCGGACCCAGCCACCGGGCTTGGCCGTACTCTGCGCAGCCGCAAAGCCGAAAACATGATGGCCCGCGCCAATACCACCATCGCCATTGTCGCCACCGATGCCGCCCTGAGCAAGGCGCAATGCCAGCGCATGGCAACCGCCGCCCACGATGGCATTGCCCGCGCCATCGTCCCGGCCCATACCCCCGCCGACGGCGATCTGGTGTTTGCCCTGACCACCGGAGCCAAACAGTTGGTCAAAACCGAACCGGCCCTGCCACTGATCGGCCACGCCGCGTCACTGTGTCTGGCGCGCGCGATTGCCCGGGCCGTCCATCTGGCCAGCCCCGCCCCGGGCGACACCCTGCCTTGTTGGTCCGGTCACACAATCTGACCCCTTTTGCGACATCTCATCACGCGGCATTCTGGCAGTTGGCGCTTGGGTCATGAACCAGCCTATTGTCTGGTCAAACAACAGCCAATGTAGCGAGTTAGAAACATGATTCCATTCTTGGTGAAAACCCCCGGATGAATACTCAAATCCCGGCCTGGGTAAACGGAACGCTGACCCCTGTGGACAAGCTCAAAGTCCATATGGAAGGCCTGAAACACAAAGCTGTTTCAGTGTTTGTGATCCGTGGCACCGACATCCTGTTGCAACGCCGCGCCTTGGGTAAATACCACACGCCCGGCCTTTGGGCCAATACCTGCTGTACCCATCCGATGTGGGACGAGGCCCCCAGCACCTGCGCGGTTCGCCGTTTACAAGAGGAACTGGGCATCACCGGCCTCTACCCCGAATTCCGCCACCATCTGGAATATAGTGCTGACGTCGGCAACGGCATGATCGAAAATGAGGCGGTAGATGTGTTCCTGGCCCACGTCCGCGACACGCTGGACGTAACCCCCAACCCCGACGAAGTCATGGACACCCGCTGGATCGACTATCACGATTTGTTGGCCGAGGCCC
>DAOUQK010000171.1 GCA_030625695.1 Paracoccaceae bacterium
GCCGACAATCTGGAAATGGACCTGAACACCATCTATGCCTGTTGTTCTGGCACTACCAAACATGTGGGCACCTCGATTATTGAACCGGGGTTTGTGCCTGAGGTCCTTGAATTACTGCATATGATTGCCGGGTCCGAAGCGACCTGGCGCGCACGACCGTTTGTCTCAACGTCGATCTGTTTTGTGGTGCCGCCGATGAAATTCGCCACCGAAAGCTGTGAAGTAATGGAGGCATTGATCCACGGCGGCGTGCCGGTTCTGTTATTGTCTGCCGGTCAGGCCGGGGCCACGGCGCCGGCCTCGCTGGCAGGCGCATTGGTGCAGGCAATCGCCGAGTGTCTGGCCGGCTTGGTCTATGTCGACGCGGTCAAACCGGGGCATCCGGTAATCTTTGGTCCCTGGCCGTTTGTGTCGGACCTGCGCACCGGGGCAATGTCGGGCGGATCGGGCGAACAGGCGTTGTTGACTGCGGGCTGTGCGCAGATGATGGCGTATTACGACCTTCCGGGCGGTGGCCCGGCCGGGTTTGCCGATTCCAAACTACCGGATATGCAGGCCGGCTGGGAACAGGCGATGTCCAACGTTCTGGCCGGGTTGTCGGGGCTGAATCTGGTCTATGAAGCGGCCGGCATGCATGCGTCGCTGTTGGGGTTCTGTATGGAATCGCTGATCCTGGGGGATGATATGATTGGTCAGGCCTTGCGCTGTGTGCGTGGGATCGAAGTCGACGACGATGCACTGTCGCTGGAGGTGATGCGCGCGACGTGCATCGGCGGCCCGGGGCATTATTTGGGCAGCGATCAGACTCTGGCAAGAATGCAGACCGATTATGTCTATCCCGCCCTTGGCAACCGTTCTTCGCCCAAGGAATGGGAAGAGCAGCAAAAGCCTGATCTGATCAAACAAGCAACGGCGCGCAAAAAGGAAATACTGGCCACCCGTGCCGAGGCCCGGTTTGATCCGGCATTGGACGGCACCATTCGCGCCCGGTTCAATATCCATTTGCCGGTTTAAAGGCGCGGACTATCAAAACGCCGTAGCTGTCAATAGTTGGTAGGGTGGGTGAAACCCACGTTTACCGCAGATTGATCCGCAACACCGCCGCACTGGCAAACGGCATCAGGGCAATGCAAGCTGCCGTGATCCCACCCAGCATCACCAATGGTGTGGCCAGCTCCATCTCCAGTGCGCCGCGCCGCGCCACTTCGGCACCAAATATCAGGGTCGGCACATACAGCGGCAGCACCAGCAGGCTCATCAACAGCCCGCCGCGTTTCAGTCCCACGGTCAAAGCCGCGCCAAACGTGCCGATCACCGACAAAGCCGGCGTGCCAACCAGCAGTGAGATCACCAGCCATTGATACCCCGGCGCTGGTAAGTTCAGCAAAACGCCCAGTAACGGGGCCGCAAACACCAACGGCAATCCTGTGGTGATCCAATGGGCAAATGCCTTGACGCTGACCACCATTTCCAGCGGTAAAGGCGCAGTCGCCAGCAGGTCAAGCGAGCCATCCTCCCAGTCCAGCGCCAACAGCCGGTCAAGCGACAACAGACAGGCCAGCAACGCCCCCAGCCACAAAACGCCGGGGGCGATGGTCGCCAACAACGATGACTGTGGTCCGACGCTGAACGGGACCATCACTGTGACAATCAGGAAAAACGCCAACGCCAGCCCAAAACCGCCGCCGGCCCGGAATGACAGTATGAGATCGCGGCTTAACAAGGCAATCACAGGAAATCCTCCTCTGGACCACCAGGCGCCGGGGGCCTGGCCCGCAGATCGCCGACATCCAGAATGGTGGCATCCAGCCCCAGATCAATATGCGTGGCAATCAGGGCCGACCC
Source organism: Paracoccaceae bacterium (assembly GCA_030625695.1). Classification (GTDB taxonomy): domain Bacteria; phylum Pseudomonadota; class Alphaproteobacteria; order Rhodobacterales; family Rhodobacteraceae; genus NVQY01. The sequence goes on from DAOUQK010000171.1 coordinate 1,846, forward strand.
GCCCTGCCCCAGATGCGCGCGCACTACATCGGCAAACATCGCCACGGACGCCACATCCAGCGACACGGTTGGTTCATCCAGCACCCAGACCGGTCGCCCGGTCACCAACAGACGCGCCAGCCCAAGACGGCGTTTTTGTCCGGCCGATAACGTACCTGCCGCGCGATCCGCCAGGTCGTGCAGACCATAGGCGTCCAGCGCCGGGGTGATACCGGAGGTGCCAAACACCTGAGCCCAGAAACCCAGGTTCTCGGCCACGCTCAGCGTCGGCTTGATCCCATCCGCATGGGCGGCATAGGCAATCCGGTCTTCGGCACCTTCAATGCGCCCGGCATATGGCGGTTGCAGTCCCGCCACCGTGCGCAACAAGGTGGTTTTGCCGATGCCATTGGGGCCACGCAGCACCAAGGCGAAACCCGGCGCAAGCGTGAAATTCACACCTTGCAACACCGGCACACCGGTGCGGGCAACTGACAGATCAAGGGCCATTAAATCCATAGGCACGACGTAACCGATTGCGACCACGGGCTAAAGAATAAATTTGCCACGAGCCCTCCTCTCAAACCACCAATACAGCCAGTGCGACACGCCGCCCTTCGGCCACCAGCACATTATAGGTGCGGCACGCGGCTGGTGAATTCATCACCTCAACCCCGATACCAGCCGCCTCAAGGTCGCGGCGCAGGCCGGCCGGTATATGGGCAATCTCAGCCCCGGTTCCAACCACCAGCACATCGACACGGGGGGCCAGCGCCAACAAAGGCGTCGCATCGTCGTAGCCGCCCCAGCCGCAGGTGCCCGCCTCGCCGCTAAGTACGGCGCCCTGAAATACCTCGCCGCCAATGCGGAAAAACCCCGGCCCATAACCATCAACCGGTCTGGCCCCGGGATAGCCCACTTCGTTCATCTGCATGAAACACCTCTCAATTCCATAACGGCAACCCCATCAGGGCAGCACCGGCGATCATCACATATGCAGCCCGGCGAAACCAGACCTCAGCACTGGGTCCACTGGGGCGGAACAACGCCGCGCCAACCAGATTGGCCAGCATAAACGGCACCGCCAAAGTCAATCCAACAACCGCCGGCAGTAAATCAAACAGATCATAGACCCAGATGGTCACGATCATCATCAGATCAACCGTCCAAAGGTACAGGATCAGATTGGCGCGGATTATCCAAATCGGCAGAGTGCTGGCCATATACAACATGATCACCGGCGGCCCGGCCAGGCCTGTCGCCCCACACATGAACCCGCCCAATGCACCGGTGCCCAGCACTAACCGCGGCGTCAGTATCCCGTGATATCGCCAGCCCGTCATCAACATGCCCAAAAGGACAAAAACCGCGACCGTGACCACCCAGCCAAACGTTTCCTGTGACATGTAAGACAGGCTCAGAACACCCACCGGCATCGCCAGTGCGGCTCCTATCGCCAATCGCACAGCATCGGGACGATTGCCTTCTTTCAACGCACGCGGCAGGATCGGCAAAGGCCCCACCAGATCGGTCATGGTCAGAAATACCAACGCCGCCACTGGATCAAGTACTGAACTTGCCACCGGCATGATAATCATACCACTGCCAAAGCCCGCAAAACCCCGCACCAGCCCGGCAATAAGGACGGTTGTCAGCAACCAGCCCAACCCTGGCAAAGCCAGGGCTGCGCTGAATATTTCAGGCATCTACGTTGGCGAATTGGTTACCGGCGGTGTTGTCCGGCTTGGACCAGTCGCGTTTCACGCCCAGATACAGCAGGATTGACGACGCGACAAAGACCGACGAATACGTGCCTACAATCACACCCCAGATCATCGCAAACACAAATCCCCGGATCACGTCACCGCCCAGCACAAACAAGGCAATCAACGCCAGCAGCGTGGTCACCGAGGTCATTACTGTCCGGCTTAGTGTACCGTTAATCGACAGGTTCAAAACGTCAGGCAGTGACAGTTTCTTGAACTTGCGCAGGTTTTCCCGCACCCGGTCAAACACCACCACCGTGTCGTTCAGAGAATAGCCGACGATGGTCAGCAACGCGGCAATGATCGCCAGATCAAACTTGATCTGCACCACCGAAAAGACACCGATGGTCAGGATCACGTCATGCACCAATGCGGCCACAGCACCCAAAGCAAACTGCCATTCAAACCGCAGCCATATGTATACCAACACCGCGCCAATCGCCAGAACCACCGACAGAACGGCGGAAGTAATCAGTTCCCCCGACACTTTTGGTCCCACCGATTCCACCGCGTCAAACGTCACATCCGGCACGACCGATTGCAACGCGGTCTGCACGCTAAGGATCATGTCAGCCGTTGCCGCCTCTTCGCCCTCTTGCGCCTGAATGCGGATCATGGCGACGTTATGGTCAGCCTCAAACTGCGGGTCGAACACCTCGGTGATGGTCACATCGCCCAATTCCAACGGCACCAGTGCGCCGCGATAGGCGGCCACATCCACCGGTTGCGCGCTGACTGTTCGAATGGTCGTACCACCGCGAAAATCAATGCCAAAGTTCAGGCCAAACGCCATGAACGACCCAAACGACAGCAGCATCATAAATGCCGACAGGCCCAGCCATTTCTTCCAGCCTTTGAAGAAGTCGAACTTGGTTTCCTTGGGGACAAGTTTCAGTCGCATGTCAAACCTCGATCTCTTTGGGACGGCGGCGTTCAAACCACATGACAATCATCACCCGAGTGACAAAGATCGCCGTGAACACCGAAGTCAGAATGCCCAGACCCAGCGTAATCGCGAAGCCCCTTACCGGGCCAGAGCCCATGGCAAACAGGATCACAGCGGTGATGAAGGTGGTGATATTGGCGTCCATAATGGCGCTGAGCGCCTTTTCATAGCCCAGCTCAATCGCCCGGGCCGGCCCGCGTGCGGTCTTTAATTCCTCGCGGATGCGTTCGAACACCAGCACATTGGCATCGACCGCCATGCCGACGGTCAAAACGATCCCGGCAATGCCCGGCAAGGTCAGCGTCGCACCCACCATGCTAAGCAATCCGAATATCAGCGCGATGTTCAGGATCAGGGCAATATTGGCGAAAATACCAAACAGCCCATAAGACAGCGCCATGAAAACAAGCACCCCGCCAAAGGCAATAATCGTCGCGATCTTGCCCGCATCAATACTGTCCTGGCCCAACTCTGGCCCAATGGTGCGTTCCTCAACAAACAACAGTTCCGCAGGCAAGGCACCGGCCCGCAGAAGCACCGCCAGATTGGTGGTTTCCTCGACGTTGAAACGTCCGGTAATGATGCCCGATCCTCCGGGAATATGGCTCTGAATAACTGGCGCACTGATCACCTCGTCGTCCAGCACAATGGCGAACGGGCTGCCGATGTTGTTCAGGGTGTATTCGCCGAATTTGCGCGCGCCCGAAGTGTTAAAGCGAAAACTTACCGCCGGCCGTCCGTTCTGGTCGAACGACGGCTGTGCATCGGTCAGTTCCTCACCGGTCACAACCGGGGCCGCTTCGATGGTGTAATACACACCTTCTTCGTCCAGCGACGGCACCACCTGGTTGCCGGCACCGGCAAAGGCATCCTTGTCATTGCCCCGGCTCACCACCGGGTTAAAGGTCAGCTTGGCCGTGGTGCCAATGATCTTTTTCAGCTCGGTCGCCGAGCCAATGCCCGGCACCTGAATAAGAATACGATCCTCGCCCTGCCTTTGAATGGTCGGCTCTCGCGTGCCCACCGCATCAATGCGTCTGCGAATGATTTCAAGGGCTTGCCTTACAGTTCGGTCATCCGAGGCAATTTTTTCCGCGTCAGACAGGGTGACAATCACCAGATCGCCATCCGCCTCAACCTCAATATCGGTTGAGCCGACCCCGGCCAAACTCTGAATGGGTCGTGCCAGGCCCCGCACCAGTTCCAAGGCTCTTGCCATGCCTTCAATCTGGCCAATTTTAATGCGAATCTCGTCTGGTTTTGATGGCTGCAAACGGATCGTGCCGATGGTGTCGCGTTCGGGTCGCATGGCATCGCGAATTTCCGGCCACATGGATTGCATCCGCGAGGCATAGACATCCGACACCTGAACCTCGGCCAGCAAATGCGCGCCACCGCGCAAATCCAACCCCAGATTGACCAATGACGATGGCAGCATGCTGGGCCACTGCCCGGCTTGCTCCAACCGCTCGGGGCTTTCGCCAAACAGCTCGATTTCGGCCAAAGCGTCGTTCGATTGCTCAACCCGTGAATAGAATCCGTTCGGCAGGGCCAATATCAGGCCCATAGCGCAAACCAGCCAGATCAGCACCTTTTTCCAAAGATCAATTTGCAGCATTACCCTGCCTTATCAAAACGTTACAACAGGTTGCTTAAGTCGCAGGCTCGGTCTTGGAAACCACGTTAGTCAGCGTCGATTTGACCACCCGGACTTTGACATCCTTGGCAATCTCAACTTCGACCTCATTGTCGTCTTTGACCTTGGTCACCTTGCCAATCAGCCCGCCCTGGGTGATCACCTGATCGCCCCGACGTACGGCAGAGACCATCGCCTGATGATCCTTGACCTTCTTTTGCTGCGGGCGAATTAGCAGGAAATACATGATTGCAAAGATCAGGATAAGCGGCAGAAACTGGCCGAGTGCGCCAACGTCCATATTGTGTTCCTCTCAGGGTCAAACCAAGCGAGGCTGACCCCCGCGAATTCCGGCTTACCTAAGCGTTGGCGGGTTGCATTGCAAGGCAGAGCGGAAGTGTTTGTTTTGTACGTGTGTTGCGAGTGGTTTTGTCCGTTTTGTACAAGGTTTGAGGTGGTAATTTATCGCGATATCACCCCTTGGCAGTGACGCGAAGGGGCGTCATGGTGGGAGGATGGAGATTTCAAATGAAGTGATAACACTGCACTTTAACCCGCAGGTATTTTGGGGGTTGGTCTCCGTGCTGGTTTTTGGCTCCGTCGTCGGCCTCACGCTGGCAATGGTAAAGTTGCTGGACCCCGAAGGAAACTGGCTGGCGCAATTGAAAGAGAATTTGGGGCTGAAGGGTTTCAACACCGCCCTATATCTGATCGCGCTGCTTGTTTGGGGCGCGATATTCCTTTTGCTGTTGCTGGGCGTGATCTGGTTAATCTGGGAACTGATCTCGAGCGGGCCTCCCGATCCTGATGGCGATCTCTGGAAACTGCGTTTTGAACTGGTCAAGCTGACCGCGCTGACCGCGACTCTTGGTGCGGTGGTGGCGCTTCCGATCACAATGCAGCGGCTACACTTGACAAGGCAACAGACCGAAATGACTCGGCAACAGACCAACACTGCCGAAGAAGCCCTGTTCAACGACAAGATCAATGTGGCGGCGGATGATTTGCATGCTCGCCGATTGGTGACGAATAATCCGAATGATAAAGAAGCGAAAAACCGCTGGGACTATCATCAGGACGACATCGTCAAACGCAACGCCGCGATTGACCGGCTGGAAGGGTTGGCGATTGAACGCCCCGATATTGCCCCGCGGATTGCCCGGATGCTTAGTATCTATGTGCGCGAGTTGACCAGTGAACACCCGCCACTGAAACCGCAAGAAAATTCATCTCCGGATGACCTGCGCACATGGGCGCAAGATTTGAAGGCCTGCCGTTCTGATATGGAGAACGCGGTGCAGACCCTTGGTCGGTTGCAGGGAATCGACGGGGTGAGCCGGGAAAAGATTGAAATTGATCTGCGCGGCGCCAATCTTCAGGGATTTGATTTGCAAGGTGCGTCCCTTTTGAACGCCCGGTTGAGCGGGGCG
>DAOUQK010000061.1 GCA_030625695.1 Paracoccaceae bacterium
CAGCGTGCTGCAGCCGCCACCCGGTGGATGGCCGCAGTCGACCGGGCAGACTGGCCCAACTTTCTTTTCCGGCGGCCCGGCGCGCCCGGACAGGGAGATCGTTGCAGATGTGCAACGAGAGCTGAACAGGATCGGGTGTTCAGCCGGGAGCGCGGACGGGGTGCCCGGTGCCCGGACCAAGCGGGCGTTTGGATTATTTCTGGACATCACCGGCGCGACGGATGATCGCAACAACGTTGCCAGCGAGGTGGTTCTTGAACGGTTGCGGTCGACGGGTGATCCAAAATGCACGGCCCGCTGGTTGTTTGACAACCAGATCGGGTTTTTTGAAGGAAGCTGGAGCTTAAGGATGGATTGCCGGAGGAGGGGCAGAACGTACCGGGTGACGGCAAATGTTCATTTTACCCGGTCTGCAGATGGGATTTTCCGCGGCACATTTTCCACGTCACAGGGGCTTCGGGGCACCATTACCTTGTCGGTAAGTGGAAATGCGTTTTATGAAAGAAGTGTCTCCAACACCGGGGTAGCGGATGAGGGTTATTGGTACCCATCGACAACCGGACCGACGGTGTCAGGCAAGAATTCACAAGGGTGCCCGTGGGTTGGCTGGAAAAATTGAAACAGCAATTTGCCGCGCGATTTCAGGAACCGAAGACGTTGCAATGGGTGCGCCATTTTGAACAAACCCTGCTTTGATCTTCCTTTTGTCGTGCGGTTTTGCAATTAAGAACCTAATGAGGTGACTGCTGTCCTTGTGGAGTTCATGCACGTAGTTTGGCAATCATTCAAAGATCACGAGGTTACGGGGAATAATATTCCTATCTAATTAGTTTGGCAGGCATCAGATATTGCGCGAACTGTCTCTGCCCGACTCGTTTTGTACGTAAGAAGTGTTTTCAAGGAGACAGACATGGCAGATATCCCCGGAACCTCGGGCAATGACCGGTTGGTCGGCACCTCAGCTGACGACCGGCTGATCGCCAGTGGCGGCATTGACCTCTTGCTGGGCAAGGGCGGTTCAGACACGTATGAGCTGTACTTCAACAAAGTTTCCAGCTCTGTCGCCCCGTATTACACCATCAATGAAACCAATGGTGGCGATGGGTCGGTTGATATCATTACCGGCACCGGCAGTCTGGTTCAGGGTAATGGCCTGGCCACTGATTTCGCCGGTTTTTCACGGGTTGGCACAGACGGGCGCACCCTGATTATTGAAACCGCGTTCAAACAGCACAGTTTCTGGACCGATGGCATCGAAAGTGGCACGATCAAAATCGTTAACCAATACAACGCTGGTGTTCCCGGCGCGCAGATCGAAACCTATATGGCGGGCGGGGTCGCCTATAACCTGTTGATCACCGATACCGGCACGGCGCAGAACGACATCATGACCGGCTGGAAGCTGGCCGATACGTTCCATGCCGGCGATGGCAATGACTATCTTTCCGGCGGCAAGGGCGCGGATTTCCTTTACGGCGAGGGAGGCCACGACATCATATTTGGCGGCGGTGGCAACGATCGCCTTTATGGCGGCATTGGGGCTGACCGGATATTTGGCGACAGTGGCAGGGACCGGATGTTTGGTGGCGACGATAATGACCAGATCGAAGGCGGCGCCGGCAAGGATGTTCTGAAAGGCGAGGGCGGCCATGACACCCTGTCAGGCGGGTCCAACAGCGACCGTTTGCTTGGTGGCCTGGGTCAGGACACCCTGACGGGTGGCGTCGGCAATGACACCTTGATTGGCGGTCGGGACGGCGACCTGTATGTTTTCGCGGCATCCGGCACCGACAGCGATACAATCATTGATAAAGGCAGGGCGGGGTCGATCAACTATGGCTTTAACCCAACCGGCATGGATGAAATACGCCTGACCGGCTATGCCTCTGCGGTGGATGGTATGCGTAACCTTGATCTCGCGCTTTCCGGCAATGATCTGGTGGTGTCTTATGAAAATCCGGGAGCCCCCGGCGAAGTCGGACAGATTACCGTTCAGGATCACTTCCTAAGCGCCAAATATGCCATCGACGGAATTTCTTTTGGCCCCAGCTCAACCAGTCCGGTGTTTCACGTGCAATTGCTGCGTGGGGATGCCTTTACCTATAGCGTGCATGGTGACATCGACGTGGGCGGCGAGGATATCGTGCTGGGCACCACCGGTGACGACCAAATTTATGGCGGCATCGGCAGTGATATCATGCTGGGCGGGGCCGGGGCCGACCGGTTTATTTATAATGACGAAGAAGACAATCGCGGCGGGTCCGACATCATTCTGGATTTCGATCTGACCGAGGATATCCTTGATTTCACTGAGATCAAAACGCTGAGCCGGGGCGATCTGACCATTGCCGACAACAGTTATGGCAATGTGGTTATTTCCAGTATCCACGGCGATATCGAACTCAAAGGCATCACCTCTGCCGAAATCACCAACGCGATATTCGATTTCTTTTAAGGGGGCTTGTTGCCCCCGAACAACCGGCGTTAGTTTTGCACCATGGATACAGACCTGACCGACTCGCTTGCCGAATTTGCCACTGGCCCTCTTAGCCCCAGCGCGGATGCGCAGGTGGTTACATCCCTGTCGCTGCTTGATTGGCTGGCGGTGGGGCGCGCCGGGGTGGACGAACCGGTGGCTCGCGCCACCCGTGCCCTGGCGCTGTCCGAGGCCGGGGCCGGGACGGCACATATCCTTGGTGCAACAACCCTTGTTCCACCCCGCATGGCGGCGCTGGTCAATGGGGCCACGTCCCATGCGCTGGATTATGACGATACTCACTTTGCCCATATCGGCCACCCGTCGGTGGCGGTGATCCCGGCGGCTTTGGCGGTGGCTGAGGCACAAGGCGCAAGCATGGCCAAACTGGCCGAGGCCGCCCTGATGGGCATGGAATTGTCGATCCGTATCGGCCTTTGGCTGGGTCGCAGCCATTACGCGGCTGGCTTTCACCAGACCGCCACCGCTGGTGCCTTTGGGGCCGCTGCCGCTGCTGGTCGGTTACTGGGGCTGAGCGCCGCGCAAATGGCGCAGGTGCTGGGGCTGGTGGCGACGCGCGCCGCCGGGTTAAAGGCGCAGTTCGGCACCGATGGCAAGCCGTATAACGCCGGTCTGGCGGCGTCCGGCGGGGTCGAAGCGGCGCAATTGGTGGCGCTGGGGTTGGGGGCCAATCCGCAGGCTCTGGAAGGCCCGTTAGGCTTTGGGGCCGCGCACCAGGGCGAAGGCAATGTGACCGAAGCCTTGAAGGGACTGGGCGAGGTCTGGCATTTCGAGCAAGTCAGCCACAAGTTCCACGCGTGCTGTCACGGGCTGCATGCGGCGTTAGAGGCGGCGCGGCAATTGGATATCGCAGCCCCTGAAGTGGCCGAAATGACCATAGCGACCAACCCGCGCTGGATGGATGTCTGCAACAAACCGGCGCCTGATACCGGGCTGGAAGCCAAGTTCAGCTATCGCTGCGTGCTGGCGATGCAGGCCCTGGGCCACGACACCGGTCAGTTGGAAAGCTACAGCGCCCGGGTCGTGACCGACCCGCGCCTGGTGAACCTGTCGCAAAAGATCAAAGTTGTCGCCGATGCAACGATTTCCGAAACCGGAACACGACTCACGGTTCTGCGCCGGGACGGGGCCGCGCTTGAGGCGGTTCACGATCTGGCAACGCCGATGGACCTGTCAAAACGTCAGGACCGGGTGCGGGTCAAGGCGGTTGGGCTGATCGGCGACGATCTGGTTGACAGGGTTTGGGCGTGCCTCATCGGTGACACTACGTCGGTTGAATTTGCCAGCTTGTTGGGTGGCTAATCCCAAACATCTGCGATCTTTTGTAGGGTGGGTGAAACCCACGTTCACCCGGTTGCAATGGTCGGGGAACGTGGGTTTCACCCACCCTACGATCAACTGCTCATGTCATACGCCCGCTCGCCGTGCACACTCAGGTCCAGACCGTTGACTTCGGTTTCGGCGTCTACCCTTAGCGGCGTCACCAGCCCCACCAGCTTGACCAGAACAACTGTGCCCACCAAAGTGAATACGCCAACCACCGCCAGCCCGCCCAATTGCGCGGCCCAGCTTCCTGCCCCAAAGATCGCAATCATCACGGTGCCGAATATCCCGCCAACCCCGTGTACCGCGAATACATCCAGCGTGTCGTCAATCCTGAGCCGGTTACGGATCACTCCGACGGCTTCCTGACACAGCACCCCGGCCACGGCACCAATGATCAGCGCCTCAACCGGCCCGACAAACCCCGAGGCCGGCGTGATTGAGGCCAACCCGGCAATGGTCCCGGTTACCAGCCCGACCAGTGACGCCTTGCCATATTTGATCCGCTCCCACAGGGCCCAGCTAAGCGAGGCCATGGCGGCCGATATATGCGTCACCGTGATGGCCATCGCCGCGCCACCGTCGGCCGCCAGTTGCGAGCCACCGTTGAAGCCGAACCAGCCGACCCACAACATGCCTGCGCCAATCATCACAAAACCGGGGTTGTGTGGCGGTGTTGTCCGGTTGCGCCGTGGCCCCAAAGCATACGCAATCACCAATGCTGCAATGCCGGCTGTTTCATGCACCACGATGCCGCCGGCAAAGTCCCGCACGCCGGTTGCGCCAAAGATACCACCATCCGCCAGAAACCCACCACCCCAGATCCAATGCACCACCGGTGCATAGATCAACAACATCCAGGCACCCGAGAACAACAGCACAAAGCCAAACCCGACCCGTTCCACATACGCCCCGACAATCAACGCCGGAGTGATGATGGCGAATGTCATCTGAAAGGCAAAGAACGCCACTTCCGGCAATGTCCCGGTCAGATCATCCGTCGTCACCCCCAGCAACAACAGCTTGTCCAACCCGCCCCAGACACCAGAGGTGCTACCGCCAAAGGCGATCGAATAGCCAACCACCAGCCAGAGAATGCTCATCAGGCAGGCAATCGCGAACACCTGCATGAACACGCTCAGCACATTTCGCGCCCGCACCAGCCCGCCGTAAAACAGCGCCAATCCGGGCAAGGACATAAATAACACGAGGGCGGTTGCCACCATGATCCAACTTGTGTCGGCTGCGTTCATCATCTGCTCCTGACGGGTGTCGACTGTTCGACCCCGTTGAATGAAAAAGAGAGCAGCGGAAAAAGGGCAGGGTGTTCAAATGGGGTGAGGCATAGTGACCGTTGCGTGTTTTGCAGGCACTACCCTGGGACTTGCCTATTTTTCGGGCAATTGACAAACAGCCCTAGTCAGCAAACCCAAAGCATGCGTGCAGGCTGCCCGACGAACCTCGCCGCGCCCCAGCGCGCCAAACTCAATCGTTTCTACAAATGTCGGCTTGCCCGTGACGGCCAGTCCGAAACAAACCCGCCCTTCGGGCTTGAATTCAGACCCTCCCGGCCCGGCAATCCCGGTGACGGAAACCGCCATATCCACCCGGGCCTGATGCAATGCGCCCTCTGCCATCTCCAACGCGGCCTCGGGTGATACCGCGCCAAATTGCTCTAAGGTGGCGGGCAGCACCCCCAACATGTCGGTCTTGGCCGTATTGGAATAGGTCACAAACCCCCGGTCCAGCACCGCCGACGACCCGGCAACATCGGTGATCGCTGCCGCCACCATGCCCCCGGTACAGCTCTCGGCACAGGCAATCCGGACGCCGGCTTGAATTGCCCCGTGCACCAGATCAGCCGCCGTCACTGGCCCATCATCCGTTCAATAACGCCGTGCCAAAGCCCGGCCAGAGCCATCACCCCAATCGCCGCAAACACGCCGGCAATCACATCATCGAGCATCACGCCCATCGCATCACCGCGCCGGTCGGCCATGCCAATGATCCAGGGCTTGGTGATATCAAACAGCCGGAAAAGCACAAACGCCGCCACCCAGCCGGGCCAAAGCGCCGTGATGTCCAAACCCCGGCCCCAGGCGACGTAACTCAGCGGCATCAAGGCGATCCACTGGCCGACCACTTCGTCGATAACAATCTCGGACGGGTCGTGATCCTTTTGGCCTTTGGTCATCACCCCGGTCGCCCAAATCCCTTTTGCAAACGTCACCAAAGTGGCCACAATCAGTAACGGGAACCCGCCAAGCACATGCAAAACCCACGCCATCGGCAATGCCACAAGCGACCCCCAGGTGCCCGGCGCAGGGCGCAGATATCCCACACCTGCCACCGTGCCGATCAATGTCGCCAACCGCTTCATGCCCGCACCAACGTCACGTTTGCCATTCCCGCAATCCCTTCGCCCCGCCCAGTGAACCCAAGGCGCTCGGACGTGGTCGCCTTGACCGACACGCGATCCTGATCAATCGCCAAAATCCCGGCCAGACAGGCCTGCATCATCTCTGCATGCGGGGTGATCTTGGGGAACTCACAAATCAACGTCACATCCACATTCGAAATCACATAACCCGCGTTGCGCGCCATTCCGGTTGCATGCTCCAGAAAGACGCGGCTTTCAGCCCCCTTCCACTGCGGATCAGAAGGCGGGAAATGCCGACCTATGTCACCCTTGGCCAGAGCGCCATAAATCGCATCTGTCAGTGCGTGCATCCCCACGTCTGCATCCGAATGGCCGACCAGACCCTGATCAAACGCGATCTTTATCCCGCAGAGAACCACCGAAGACCCCGGCCCAAACGCATGCACATCAAATCCATGCCCAACCCTGATATCCATTCCAACTCCTAAAATACGTTCCGCGCGGGCAAAATCTCCGGGCAGGGTAATCTTCAGATTATCCTCGTGTCCCGGTACAATGATCACATCCATCCCGGCGGCGCGCGCCACTTCCACATCATCCGCAGCGGTCCCGTCAAAGCCCGCATAAGCCGCGCAAATCGCTACGTAATCAAACCCTTGCGGCGTTTGCGCCCGGAAAAGCCCGTCCCGGTCTTGGGTCCCGGTTACAACGCCATTGGCACCGGTCCAAAGCGCATCTGTAGTGGCCAAAGCTGGCGCCGCCGCCGGTCCACGATCAAGGGCCGCAATCACATCGCTGATCAATTCCTGACCGACACAAACCCGTGCCGCATCATGGATCAGGACTTTATCAATACCTGAATTATCTAATAATTTCAGACCATTAACAACAGAAGCTGATCTTGTGTTGCCACCAACCGCAACCTTTAGTCCCTGGGCCTCAAGGCGATCACGATACGCAATGTCCGCCGCATTCAATACCACCACCACCATGCCAACCCGGGGTGCTGCCACAAACGCATCAATCGCATGCTGCACAACCATCTTGCCGCCAATCTGCTGCCATTGCTTGGCCAAATCCCCGCCCGCGCGTTCCCCACGTCCGGCGGCGACAATGATCGCGGCTATGGTCATACCTATTGGCCTTTCCCGGTTTGCGACTTTCTAGAAGGTGACGTCGGGCGAGGCAATCACCATAGTTATTTGCCCAAGAAACAGGCATATTGACGCGACGCGCCTGAATTTTAGCCATTTTCGATTGCCCGAACCGCTGCATCCCCCTAAAAAACACCAAATCGTCAAAGGACCGAACCCGTGCACGTCACATTAGGCACCAAAATCCTGTCGCCGCCAGTGTTTCTTGCGCCATTGGCCGGGATCACCGACCGCCCGTTCCGCGACCTTGTGCAATCATTTGGCGCCGGTCTGGTGGTCAGCGAAATGGTCGCCAGTCAGGAAATGGTTCAGGCCAAACCGGGCGTGCGCGAACGTGCGGAACTAAGCCTTGATGTCGAAAACACCGCCGTCCAGCTTGCCGGGCGCGAAGCGCATTGGATGGCCGAAGCCGCAAGGCTGGTGGCCGATCGGGGCGCGCGGATCATTGATATCAACATGGGCTGCCCGGCCAAACGGGTGACCAACGGTTATTCCGGCTCGGCCTTGCTCAAAACCCCCGACCACGCCTTGCGCCTGATCGAGGCGGTGGTGGGTGCGGTGAATATTCCGGTTACTCTGAAAACTCGTCTCGGCTGGGACGACACCAACCTGAACGCCGCCGATGTCGCCCGTCGGGCCGAAGCGGCCGGGGTGCAGATGGTTACCATCCATGGCCGCACCAGATGTCAGTTCTACAAAGGCGACGCTGATTGGCAGGCCATCCGCGCGGTCAAGCAAAACGTCACCATCCCGGTCATTGCCAATGGTGATATCATCGACGCCCAAACCGCCCGCACTGCCCTAAGCCAGTCGCAGGGCGACGGCGTGATGATCGGTCGGGGCGCGCAAGGGCGTCCTTGGCAACTAGCTGAAATCGCTCACGAAATATTTGGAACACCCGCCCCGAAAGTACCATCCGGGGCGGCGCTGGTGGATATGGTATCGGCGCATTACCAGTCCATGCTTGGCTTTTACGGCATCACCATGGGCCTGCGTGTCGCTCGTAAACACCTTGGCTGGTACATGGACGTAACCGGTACAATTCCCACCTTGCGACGCCAGATACTGATTGCCAAAACGCCGTCCGACGTCCTGCGCCTCCTCCCCGAAGCGCTCGGCGCCCAAAGGCAGGTCGCGGCATGAACGATATCTGGCCCTCGCTTCCGATCCCCGGTTTTCTGATCGACCCGCAGGAAAACATCGCCGACGTCAACCCGGCGGGTGAGACATTCCTCAACACTTCGCGCAAATCCGCATTGGGCGCGCCGGTCTGGGACATGATCGCCGTTGACGCGCCGATAGAAGGTGCATTCGTGCGCGCACGATCCAGTAATTCTCCGTTATTTGTCAATGATATAGATGTAGGCACGGGCGCACGACCACCGCTGCAATGCGCGTTACAGATTGCCCCGTTGCAGGGCAAGCCTGACCATATGCTCTTGCTGATCACCCCGCGCGAACTGTCGGCCCGCATGGGTCAGTCTCACAGTGTTAAATCGGCGGCGCAATCGGCCATCGGCATGGCCGAAATGCTGGCGCATGAAATCAAGAACCCGCTGGCTGGAATCACCGGTGCAGCACAGCTTCTTTCGATGAACCTTGCCCCCGAAGACCTTGAACTTACCGACTTAATTGTCGGAGAAAGCCGACGCATCGTCAAACTTCTGGAACAGGTTGAACAATTCGGCAACCTCAGCCTGCCGCAGTTCCAACCGGTCAACCTGCACGACGTGCTTGATCGCGCCCGCCGCTCGGCCTTGCTGGGATTTGGCGCACATATGAAGATAACCGAGGCCTACGACCCTTCGCTGCCTCTGGCCCTGGGGGATCCGGATCAACTGTTGCAAGTACTGTTGAATCTCTTGAAGAACGCCTCTCAAGCCGCTGATACCAAAGGTGGAAACATTCATCTTCGCAGCTTTTACGAACATTCCTTCCGGTTGCGGCGCAGCGACGGCGACGGACGCCAACTGCCTCTGCAAATCGAAGTAATTGACGATGGTCCCGGCCTGCCCGAGCGGATCAAGGACGACATATTTGATCCCTTTGTTTCGGGCCGGGAAAATGGCACCGGTTTGGGCCTTGCGCTGGTCAGCAAGATAATTTCCGAACATGGTGGCTGGATCTCCGTCACATCGGTGCCTGGACGGACGGTTTTCCGGCTATCCTTGCCAGTAGCCCCACCCGACATACAAAACCCCGAGGTATCCTGATGGATGGCACAATTCTGGTCGCTGATGATGACCGTACAATCCGCACCGTTCTGACCCAGGCGCTGACAAGGGCCGGGTGTCGGGTGCATGCCACGTCTTCGCTGACCACGCTGATGCGGTGGGTCGGTGAGGGCAAGGGCGATGCGGTGATCTCGGATGTGGTCATGCCCGATGGCAACGGACTTGAAATGCTGCCAAAGATCAAAGAGTTACGGCCCGACCTTCCGGTGATTATCATCTCGGCCCAGAACTCGATCATGACGGCAATTCAGGCCAAAGAGGCCGATGCGTTTGATTATCTGCCCAAGCCGTTTGACCTGCCGGAACTGATGCAAAGAACCGCCCGCGCCCTTGAGGCTGGTGGTGCGTCGGGGTTGAACCGCGATGTGGCCTCGATCAAGGACCAGCCCGAAGACCTGCCTCTGGTGGGGCGCTCGCCGGTGATGCAAAACCTGTACCGTCAGGTGGCATCGCTGTTGAATTCGACGATGCCGGTGTTGATCAGTGGTGAAAGCGGGTCTGGTAAGACATTGATCGCGCGTATTATTCACGACTTTTCCGACCGGCGGACCTTGCCGTTTGTGACGATAACTGCCGGTGATCTGACCGATATCGAAGGCCCCGCACGGGTGCTGGCCCGGGTCCGGGGGGGCACGTTGCTGATCGAGGCGATGGGGGACCTTGGTGATGAAATTCAGGCGCGCCTTGTGCAGATGATGGACAATCCCGGCGATCATGCCCCGCGCTTCCTGACAACGTCTCAGGGCAGCCCCGGTCATTTGGGCGCGGGCCTGCAAAGCGGTCGGATTCGCGCCGATCTGTTTTACCGCGTCAACAGCACCACCATTCACCTGCCAACCCTGCGTGAACGGGTGGAAGACATTCCATTGCTGGTGGCGCATTTCCAGTCCCGCGCCGAGGGGGATAATGCATCCGTCAGGTTTGACCCTCAGGCCATTGAACTTTTTCGCGCCTATTCCTGGCCCGGCAATGTGCGCCAGTTGGAAAACCTGGTGCGCCGTCTGGATATGGCGGGGCAAAGTGGCCAGATTAGCGCGACACAGGCGCAGGATGTGCTGCGCGATCAGCCGCAGATCGAAGTGGTGCCTGGGTTTGGCGGCGGCGACCGGCTGGGGGCTTCGGTCGAACGGCATTTACGCCGGTATTTCGATCTGCACGGCGATATGCTACCCCCGCCCGGTCTCTACCAGCGAATTTTGCGCGAGATTGAGGTGCCATTGATCGAGCTGGCATTGGAGGCAACCGCTGGGAATCAAGCGAAATGCGCCGATCTTTTGGGCCTTAACCGAAATACGCTAAGAAAAAAGATCACCACGTTGCAAATTAAGGTGACAAGGCGCCGCAAATTGATGTAAATAGGTCACAGAACCGTGGCGCGCCGGTATCACACCCGGGAATAGACCACGAAATATAGCGGTATGCCGTTTCGGCGGCACAATCAGATGAGGGCGGCAGGTGACAGCCGAAACACATTCCGGGCTGCAACCCGGAGCGCAACCCGGAGTGCAATCGGGGCTGTTTTCAGCGTTTGATCGCTGGCGAAAGACCCGTCGCGCCCGTAACGCGGGCACGCTTAGCCTTGTTTTGCTTGGTCCGGCGCTGACGCTGGCCACTTACATGGCGCTTGGGCCCTTTGATCAGGGTGCCGCATCCCCGACCATCCGATTCATTTTACTGATCGACATGGTCTATATTCTGGTGGTGGCCGCGCTTGTTCTGGGGCAGGTGGCCCGGCTTATCGCCGCGCGGCGCGCTCATTCGGCGGGTTCCCGCCTGCATTTGCGTCTGACGGGCGTGTTTGCCCTGATGGCGTTGATTCCAACTGTGACTGTGGCGGTTTTTGCCGGTCTGACGGTGAATATCGGCCTTGAAGGCTGGTTCTCGGACCGGGTGCGGCAGGTGGTTGGATCATCATTGGCGGCGGCCGAGGCATACGAACGCGAACAACGCGAAGATCTGGCACAGGACGCGAGCGCCCTGGCGCGGTTTCTGGATCAAACCCGGCGGGCGTCGTTCTTTATCAATGATGCTGAATTGCGTCAGGTTCTGACGCAAGGGCAGGGGCGCATTCAGCGCGGGTTACGCGAAGCCTATGTGATTGATGGAACTGGCGAAATTCGTGCCCGGGGTGAACGGTCATATCTGTTTGATTTTGAACGCCCCGACGTGGATCAGATAGCCTTGGCCGACAGCGACGGCATGCAGATCATTCAGGACTGGAACAACAACGAATTCCGCGCGTTGGTGCGGTTGGCGGACTTTGCTGACCGGTTTTTATACGTCAGCCGCGAGGTTGATGGCGAAATCCTTAGCCTGCTGGATGATACCAAAGAAACCGTGCTGCTTTATCAACAACTTGAGAGCGACCGGGGCCGGGTATTGTTCGAATTTGGCCTGTTGTATCTGGGGTTTGCGGTGATCCTGATTTTGGCCGCGATCTGGCTGGGACTGTGGTTTGCCGAACGTCTGTCGCGCCCGGTGGGGCAGTTGACTGGTGCTGCGCAGAAGGTTGGCGCAGGCGATCTTGATGTGCAGGTGCCCGAGCATGAGGGCGACGACGAGATTGCCATGCTGGGGCGGTATTTCAATCAGATGACCCGACAATTGAAAGGCCAGCGTCAGGCATTGGTGGCCAACACCAATCAGATTGACCGTCGCCGCCGGTTGTTTGATTCGGTGCTTTCATCGGTCACGTCTGGCGTGGTGGGGTGCGACCCCGAAGGGCGGGTCACATTTGTGAACCCGTCTGCGCGGCGTTTGCTTGATTGGTCAGGCGATGATGAATCGACGGGGGAATCACTGGCGTTACCCGTGGCAGTGCCGGAATTCGGTCCACTGTTCGAAGAATTGACCACCGGCACGTCTGAGGTTGCCCAAAGCGAAGTCAAAGTGACACGTCACCGGCGGCTGGAAAACCTGCTGGTGCGCATGGCGACGCGGCGCAATGACGCGGGACGCCTTGAGGGATATGTGGTGGCGTTTGACGATGTGACCGATCTGGTCAGCGCGCAACGCCTGGCCGCCTGGGGCGACGTGGCGCGCCGGATTGCCCATGAAATCAAGAACCCGTTGACCCCGATCCAACTGAGCGCCGAACGCATCAAACGCAAGTTTGTGC
Source organism: Paracoccaceae bacterium (assembly GCA_030625695.1). Classification (GTDB taxonomy): domain Bacteria; phylum Pseudomonadota; class Alphaproteobacteria; order Rhodobacterales; family Rhodobacteraceae; genus NVQY01. Next base: position 12,707 of record DAOUQK010000061.1, read on the forward strand.
CACTTGTGGCTGAAGGGGCGGATAAGTTGGAGGCGATGACGGATGTAATCATCCGCCAGACCAACGATCTGCGCCGGATCGTCGATGAGTTTTCCAAATTCGCCCGCATGCCGGAACCTGAAAGACGCCGTGAGGATCTGGCGCAGGTGCTGCGCGATGCCGTGTTGCTGCAACAAAGTGGCCAGCCGGGGGTTAAGATCACGGGCGATATTCCAAGTGGCGAAGTGATTGGCGAGATTGACGCGACGATGATCTCGCAGGCGTTGAACAATCTGATTAAGAACGCCGGTGAAGCCATTGAAAGTATGTATAAAAAAGACACTCCAGAGGGGCATGTGTCGCAAATACAAGTGGCGATGAAGACGGAAGGGAATTCTTGCGAGATCACCATTGCCGACAATGGTATTGGCCTGCCGGAAGATCGGGCGCGCCTGTTTGAACCTTACGTGACCACCCGCGACGAAGGCACCGGGCTTGGCC
>DAOUQK010000086.1 GCA_030625695.1 Paracoccaceae bacterium
AGATCTGTTTTTCCGGCATCTGAACGATCAACCCTTCCAGCGCATCCGTCACCTTGATCTGACAGGTCAATCGTGAACGTACGGCGTCAGGCTCATAGGCGAAATCAAGCATGTCCTCTTCCATGTCATCCTTGGCCGGCAGCTTTTCCACCCAGGTCGGATCGACATAAACGTGGCATGTCGAACAGGCGCAGGCCCCGCCGCAATCTGCCTCGATACCCGGAATGTTGTTGTCGCGTGCACCTTCCATCACGGTCAGACCGTTGGCAACCTCGACCACATGTTCGGTGCCGCCATGTTCGATGTAAGTGATTTTAGCCATAGATTTGGTGCTCCTGCGGTTCTCTGTTCCTCAGAGTGGTCTAGCCAAGCCATTTGTCGGATGCCAGCCCCTTTTCGACCATCCCATGGTACGGCTGGACAATATTCGTTAATGTTCCATGTTTGTTCTTGATGTTTATCGCCTCTTCACCTCTTACCTCAACCGGCACTTCAACCGGGGCCAAAGCCACAGCCTCTTGGCCCCGCCCGCCATCCTGCCTGGTGGCCGCACGATTGGAGGAACCGCCGAAGGCGCGCGCATCACTGTGGCCGGGCTGGTGATCCTGCGTCAGCGGCCCGGCACCGCCAAAGGCGTGATATTCCTGACGCTTGAGGATGAGACCGGCATCGTCAACGTGATTGTCTGGCGCAAGCTTTATGAGCAATTCCGGCGGGCGGTGATTTCCGGGCGGATGTTGCGGGTCACGGGACGGCTTCAGCGGGCCCATTCGGTCACCCATGTGATTGCCGAACAGATCGAGGATATCTCGGAAATGCTCGACCTGTTGCTGCAGAGCCCTAGCGGGCAAGGGTAAATTGCGCTAAATTACCGGCAAAACGCCCATCAGAGGCCCGAGCATGAACCCAAAACGAACCCTAAACTGCGCCTTGGTGCTGTTGTCGCTAAGTGCCTGCGGGTCATCACACCCCGGATTGGGCGGCTTGGGTGAGCCCGAAGTCACCCGGTTCAGCCAGGCCGCCCCGCCGGGAGCCGAGCCGGGCAGTTGTTGGGGCAAGCATGTCACCCCGGCAATCATCGAAACGGTGACCCATCAGGTGCTGCTGCAACCGGCGCAGGTTCTGGTGGATGGCACGGTGCTCCACCCGGCTGTCTATAAGACCGAGACCCTGCAGGACATCATCCGCGAGCGGCGCGAGATCTGGTTTCTGGTGCCCTGCGAAATCGACATGGCCCCCGACTTTATCCCCAGCATGCAGCGGGCTTTGGCCGCACGTGGCCTGTATAACGGTGCCATTTCCGGCGAGATGAACGCCGGCACCCTCGCCGCCGTGCGCCGGTTCCAAAAGCCGCAAGGGCTGGATTCCGGCATCCTGTCGCTGGCGGCGGCGCGCAAGTTGGGGTTGGTAGCCGTCGAAGACGCGGGCTAACGCAAGTTGTTTCCCTAAGCCCGTCAGTTTCGGAGACAGAGCAGTTTCTTTGGGAAGAATGGTGCGCAAAATGCGCACCCTACAGGGTCAGGGAGCCACTGAACGGCAAGGGGCGCCCCGACAGGAGCGCCCTTCGACATTCACATAGGGATCCACATTAGCCGCCAAGCCCAAGGGCGACAAACCGCGGCTCACCCGCGCGGCGCACCAGCAGCAACAGGGATTTACGCCCGGCTTCGCGTGCCTCGGTGATGCGATCATCCAGATCGCCCAGAGATTTGACCTTCTGCTGACCCGCTTCGGTGATCACATCACCCGCCCGCAGACCTTTTTCAAACGCCTGCGTGCTTTCATCAACGGCCATCACCACAAGCCCTTCCATATCATCCGGCAAACCCAATTCCGAGCGGGCGTCCGCCGTCAAAAGGGTCAGCGTCAGACCCAGCACTTCGGTCTTTTTCTGCTCGGCCGGGTCATCGCCTTCCATCGTCACAGGCACCGCGCGTTCCGCGTCCTCGCGTCGGCCAAGCGTCACCAGTAACGTCTGAGTACCGCCTTCGCGGTAAACCACAACGCGTACCGCCTTGCCGACCATGGTGTTGCCAACCTGACGGACCAGCGCACGGGTGTCGTCCACATCCACACCGTCAAACGAAATGATCACATCACCAGCCAGCAATCCGGCCTCTTTCGCCGGTCCGTCCGGCACGTCTGTTACCAACGCACCAGCCGCCTTGGCCAATCCCATCGCCTCGGCCACATCGTCTGTTACGTCCTGAATCCGCACACCCAGCCAACCGCGTCGCGTCTCGCCGAACTCTTTCAACTGGTCAACCACCCGGTTCACTACGTTCGACGCCATGGAAAACCCAATGCCGATCGATCCACCATTGGGTGACAGGATAGCCGTATTCACGCCAATGACTTCACCGTCCATATTGAACAATGGACCGCCCGAGTTACCCTTGTTGATCGCCGCATCGGTCTGGATATAGTCATCATAAGTCCCCGACAATGCGCGGTTTCGCGCCGAAATAATGCCAGCCGACACCGAAAACCCCTGGCCCAGCGGGTTGCCCATCGCCATCACCCAATCGCCCACAAGCGCCTCATCACTGTCGCCAAAGCTGACAAACGGCAGGGCATTCGGAGCCTCTACCTTGAGCAAAGCAATATCAGTTTTGGGGTCGGTTCCGATCACTTTGGCCGGCAATTCCTCGCCCGAGAAGAACTCGATCAGGATCTGGTCCGCGCCTTCGATCACGTGATTGTTGGTCACCACATAGCCATCTTCGGAAATGACAAAACCCGAGCCCAGCGCCGAGGTGCGCCGTGGCCGGTTGTTTTCGCCGTTACGATCCTGAAAATCCCGGAAAAAATCTTCAAACGGGGACCCTTCGGGCACAATGCCCTGCGGCCCGGTGCGTCCTTCGATCACCGTGGTGGTGGTGATATTGACCACCGAGGGGCTGATCCGTGTGGCCAAGGGTGCCAGGCTTTCAGGCCGCGCGTGGGCAATCGCCACCTGCATCAGAACAAACATTAATGTCAGCGCCCCGACCCAAAGCGAGACCCAAAGGAACCTGAAACGAATGATCAGGGCCTCATGCTTGGATGCGCTCATTGTAACTGCCTGTGAAGCGACCTGTGTATTTGGCAATGGAATTCTCCTTTTTGGCCAATCTGCCTGTAACAAGGGCCCGGTAACGCAGACCCGATGATAACGTATTCATGGTTAATGTAGGGTTAAAGTAGCCACAGGCAAAGAGTGTTGCAAACAATCAAGCATATGTGAGGCTCTGCAAGGGATTATTTGATCGTCGCGCCAAAGGCGTGGGCGATCCACAGCAGGATCAATCCGCTGACCAGTGCCAAGGCACCGAATTGGCGGCGTTCGCCCTCACTCAACGCCCGCAGCGCCGCCAGCAATCTCTCGACAAGCGAAGGGGCCAGTACCCAGACCAGCCCCTCGACAATCAGCACCAGCCCGAGGGCCAGCAGGATCACAGCCACTTATGCGCCATTATTTAGCCGGTACTTTCCCGGTGGGCGACTTCAGATAGTTGAAGAACTCGGAATCCGGGCTCATCACCATGGTCGAGTTATTGCCCTTCAACGCCCGCTTATACGCCGTCAGCGACCGGTAGAATTCAAAGAATTCCTGATCCCGACCAAAAGCTTCAGCAAAGATTGCGTTCCGCTCGGCGTCCGCCTCACCACGGGCAACCTCGGCCTCCCGCTGCGCGTCTGACACCAGTTCAACCACCGTCCGGTCGGCCTGGGCGCGAACCCGCTGTGCGGCTTCGTTACCACGCGCGCGTTCGTCCGTTGCTTCGCGTTCCCGCTCGGCCCTCATCCGGTCAAACGTCGCGGCCAGGTTTTCACGCGGCAGGTCGGTCGCCTTCAGGCGCACGTCGATGATCGTCAGACCCAACGCACGCGCCTGACCAATCGCGCCGTTGCGGATGCGCAGCATCAAAGTTGCACGGTCAGAACTGAGAATGTCATTGGATGTGACCGACCCCAGAATTTCACGGGTCTGGGCGCGCAGAATTGAATCCAGTCGGGTTTCCGCTGCGGCAATGCCACCGGTGCCAACCGCCTGACGGAACTGAATAACGTCAGCAATCCGGTATCGGGCAAAGGCATCGACCACCAGACGGCGATCATCCAAGGGGGTAACTTCCAAAGGCTCCACATCACGGCTCAGAATACGGTCATCATAGCTGACTGCCTCTTGAATCAGCGGTATCTTGAACGCCAGACCTGGATCTTTCTTAACCGCCACAACCCGGCCAAATTGCAGGATCAGCACTTTTTCACGCTCGTCAACGACGATGATCGACGACATGATGATGGCAATCGCCACCACCAGAATCGGCAGAAGTAAGGTAGTTTTCCGCATTAGTTCGACCCTCCGGTGCTACGCAACTCGTTCAGCGGCAGATACGGCACCACGCCTTGCCCGCCGGTATTTTCGTCCAGAATAACCTTGTTCAGACCACCCAGAACCTCTTCCATGGTTTCCAGATAAAGTCGCTTTCGCGTCACTTCCGGAGCCTTTTGGTATTCTGTCAGAACAGCGAGGAAACGGCTCGCCTCACCTCTGGCTTCGTTCACCACTTGGGCGCGGTAGCCTTCGGACTCTTCCAGCAATTGTGCGGCCTGACCACGGGCCTCGGCCAATGCTTTGTTGGCATAGGCGTCAGCGACGTTTTGCAAACGGTCGCGTTCCTGGGCTGCGGCCTGCACATCGCGGAACGCGGCAATCACCGATTCCGGCGGGTCGGCCTTGTCAAAGTTGACGCGGACAATGTTGATGCCACTGTCATAGCTGTCCATGGTAAACTGAATCAGATCGTGCAATTGCGCGGCAATCGCCCCCCGGTCCCGGTTCAGGATCGGTGCCAGTTCCGATTGCGCGATAATCTCACGCATGGCCGATTCTGATACGGCCCGGATTGTTTGCCGCGCATCACGCAGGTTGAACAGGAACTTATCAGGGGCGTTGATGTTCCAGACCACCTGATAATCAATATCGACGACGTTTTCGTCACCGGTCAGCATCAGGCCGCCGTCAGCGCCACGTCCGCCGCCCATATCTTCGGTCTGTTCGCGGGTGACCGGGATCACCTCGGCGCGCACCAATGGCCAGGGGGCAAAGTTCAGGCCTGGTTCGCCAATGCCGTAAAACTCGCCCAGAAACAGCTCGACCGACTTTTCTTCCGGCTTGACGGTGTAAAAGCTCGCCATGCCCCAGAGGACCGCCGCCACAACCAGACCAAGCCCGATCGTGCCTTTGGTAAAGGCCGGACCACCGCCGCCTTGCCCGGTGCCGCCACCAGTGCCGCCACCGCCACGCCCGCCCATCAGCACGCGCAATTGTTCCTGACCTTTTTTCATCAGTTCCTCGATCTCGGGGATCTGCGGGCCGTCGCCTTCGGGGCGATTACCGCCACCGCCGCCATTACCGCCACCATTATTGCCAGAGCCATTGTTGCCTCGGTTGCCGCCGCCACCGGAGGAGCCACCAGAAGAACCTCCGCCCCAGGGGCCGCCATTGTTACCTGCCATATCCAGACATTCCTTTTCATGAACCACGTTTTGCGGCGCTATATCATACCTTGGGTGGGGACGCGATCAATTCAAGCACATCTTGCACCACCGTTCCAATTCACTGTCCCATCAATGTTTGCGTAGGGTGGGTGAAAACCCACGTCTGGTGCAAACCTCAAATTGGGCACACGTGGGTTTTCACCCACCCTACGCGTGACTTCAAGGGTTCGATGAAAAAATCGCGTTCCACACCCATTATGCCGTCCGCGTTGGGGTTTTCATCGTGACAATCTCTTCCGACATGGTCGGATGCACGGCCACGGTCCGGTCAAAGTCTTCCTTGGTGGCACCCATCTTGATGGCGATGCCGGCCAATTGAATCATCTCACCCGCCCCAGGTGCGACGATGTGACAGCCCAGAACCTTACGGGTTTTCTGGCTTACCAGCAGTTTCATCAGCACCCGGTCGGATTTACCGGCAAACGCCGACTGCATTGGCTTGAAACTGGTGGCATACACCTCGATCGGTTCCTGTTCTGCGGCATCTTCTTCGCTAAGGCCAACAGTGCCCATCTCCGGCTGGGTAAAGATCGCCGTCGGGATCAATTCATGATCCACTGGCGTTGGATTGCCGCGAAACACGGTTTCGACAAAGGCCATACCTTCGCGAATCGCCACCGGAGTCAGGTTGACCCGGTCGGTCACATCGCCAATCGCATAGATCGACGGCACGCCGGTCTGGCTATAGTCATCCACAACGATCTGACCCTTGCGGCCCAGATTTACGCCTTCAAGCCCCTCAAGCCCCAGATCATCGGTGTTGGGCAGCCGCCCGGTGGCAAACATCACCTGATCAAACAGGCGTTTGTCGCCATTGGTCGCCTTGACCCGGATTGCACCGCCTTCTTGTGTCATCTCCAGAACATTGGTGCCCAGATGCACATCAATGCCGTTCTGGCACATCTCTTCACAGACCAATCCGCGCGCCTCATCATCAAAGCCACGCAATATCTGCGCACCGCGATAATACTGTGTCACCTTCACGCCCAACCCGTTGAGTATCCCGGCAAATTCACAAGCGATATAGCCGCCGCCAACAATCAGGATGCTTTCGGGCAGCGTTTCCAGATGAAAGATATCGTTCGAGGTGATGCCAAGCTCGGCCCCCGGCACCTCGGGTTTGACCGGACGGCCTCCGGCGGCAATCAGGATATGCCTGGCCGTATGCTGCGTACCGTCCGCCAGTTCAACCGTATGCGCATCCACCAGACGGGCGCGCAGATCAAACGTCTCGACCCCGTTGTTCTTGAGAATATTGCGGTAAATCCCTTCCAACCGGTCCAGTTCCGCGTGCATTTTGCCGCGAAACACGCCCCAGTCAAAGCCGTTGTTGGACATATCCCAACCGTAGGCCCGCGCCTCATCCATCATGCCCGGATATTCGCTGGCAAACACCATCAGTTTCTTGGGCACGCAACCCCGGATCACGCAAGTGCCGCCATAGCGGTCCTCTTCGGCCAAAGCCACCTTTGCGCCGGTCTCGCCTGCGGCCACCCGTGCCGCGCGCACGCCACCTGATCCGCCACCGATGACGAAAAGGTCATAGTCGAATGCGCTCATGATTTTGCTCCGGTCAATTGATCAATGCGCGGTATCTCACAGCATCTTGGATAACGCCAGCGCGTTTGGTTCAATCCACGGGCTTAAGATTGGCCGCCGTCGCGTATTGGACTGAATGTGCAGATTGTCAGGAACGCAGGGTGAGTTCAACAAACGGTCGTTTTCGGCGTGATTTTTTGCCAGCGTACGAATGACACCTTCAAGCCCCTAGCCGCAATATGCCTAAATGGTCGATCATGCGTCGTTTCGTGTCGCGGTTATTGAGCCGAATTGTGTGGCCTACCATAATGCAGTAAACTCGTTGCAATAATCAAACATCCCAAAAGGAACATGCAGCATGATTGCCTACGTCACCGTCGGTGCTGATGACATCGCTCGCGCGAAACGGTTTTACTCTGCGTTCCTGCCAGCCCTTGATTACGGGCTGAAGGAGGGTCCTGAAGGCCTAAGCTATGCGCTGCCCGAACAACCGGGTCAGTCTGCCGCTCTGCCGGATTTCTACGTTAAACCAACCTTCGATGGACATCCGGCCTCGGCTGGTAACGGTGCTATGATCGCATTCGAGGTACGCTGTCAAAAGCAGGTTCGCACCCTTCACTCCGCAGCACTTGCCGCAGGCGGATTTGACGAGGGCCAGCCAGGCTTTCGTGACTCGTATGGACCTCATTTTTATGTTGGCTACCTTCGCGACCCTCAAGGCAACAAGATCGCACTGTTCTCCAACGATCCGATTGAGCCCGGACGAGAGGGATAACGCGGGTTACACGGGCGACGACAGCGCATTGTTCGCATGCCAGACCTAGGGGCCGCGCAGCAAACGCTCGTTTGCGGAGTGTGAAGTACCTGCCTTGTTTTGCACCACCACAATCCTTGTTCAAAACCAAAGCGGTTGTCGAAGGTTTTTTCCTCTCCCGTGATAAAAGCCATTCGCCGCGTTGCAGAAGATCGGCAAAATGGACTCAGAACTGATCTTGCCAGCCTACCTGCCGACGCCTTTCTGCCAGTACAACCACGTTGTTGGCGTCGCTATTTAACCGGCCCTACTCCGCAAGATCCGTAAACAGATTGTCCGACTCAACAAAATCCAGCCGGTCATGCTCGACCGTGCCCTCGTTGATATCACGCAGTTCAACACGCCCATCGCCATAGCCGATAATCACCTTGTCACAGATATCTATGAACAGCCCATTTTCAACCACCCCCGGCATCTGATTCATCACCAGTGCCATTTGGCGCGGGTTGCCGATCCGGTGCAGGTGCAGATCAAGGATGTAATTGCCTTCGTCGGTGATGAACGGCGTGTCGCCATTCATTCTAAGGGTTGCATTGCGCCCCAGCACGTCCATCGAAATCAGCATTTCCTCGATCAAGGCTTGCGTCGTCTGCCAACCAAACGGGATCAGTTCGACCGGTAACGGGAAAGCCCCAAGGTTTTCGACCTCTTTGCCAATGTCGGCAATCACGATCATCTGATCCGAAGCGGTGGCCACAACCTTTTCCTGCAACAACGCCCCACCACCGCCTTTGATCAGGTTCAGATCGCCATCAAACTCATCCGCGCCATCAATCGTCAGGTCCAGCCAGCGGGCTTCGTCCAGCGAAATCACTTCGATCCCCACATCACGCGCCAGTTCGGCGGTGCGCGTTGACGTCGGCACCCCGCGGATTTTCAACCCGTCGTCGCGCACCATTTCGCCCAGACAACGCACCAGCCAAGCGGCGGTGCTGCCGGTGCCAAGGCCGACGCGCATCCCGTCCTCGACAAAATCAGCCGCGCGTTTGGCGGCAACAAATTTGGCTTTGTCGATCGGTGACAATTCTCCGGCCATGGCGGCAGCTCCCCTTGGTGACTACGACAAGTTATATGAAAGATGCGCCTCGGGTGCGAGGATTGATTTTGCGGCCCCTGAGCGCAGGGCGTAGTCGGCAGGATCAACCGGCCAAAAAGCCTTATCAGCGGCATGGGTAGGGTGGGTGAAAACCCACGTTTGCCGAGTCGGAACAACCATGACAAGCGTTGATAATTAAGTGAGAATGCCCGACACGACACCACGGATAGGAAAAGACTGCAAATGACGGACCTTATTGAAGGGGTTATCGACTGGCTGATGTCGCAATCGCTTGGTGATGCAGAGTTGAAGGAAACCATCGCTGAATTGGGGGCTCGGCTGAATGACGGCGGCGTTCCGGTCAATCGCATCAGTTTCGGCCAGTCAGTGCTGCATCCGGTCATCGGCATCCGTAACCTCAAATAGCAGCAAGACACGGGGCACGTGGTTGCAATCGACATCCCACGCGAAAAGGTCTTTCGCGAACTTTTCGTGCCCTCGCCATTTTCTGACATGACTACAAATAAATCTCGTTGCATGACGGCCAATTTATCCGACCCCGACGATGTTGCACGCTATCCGATTTTTCAGCAACTGGCCGATGAGGGCATAATCGGATATGCCGCATTCTCAAGGGTTTTTGGCACCCGGCAGACGGTTCTTTCAGGACTGAACGAGGATTACCGGGGCGCATCAATATCTTTCTGCACCGGGCGGTTTTCAGGGTTCTCGCAGTCTGATCTGGACGGGTTGAACCGTTTGATCACACCGCTTTGCCTCTGCGCCCGAATCGCCAATGACCAATTTCTGACAGCTGAGTTGCTGGAAACATACCTGGGCCGGATATCAGGCAAGCAGGTTTTGCATGGCCACTCGGCCCGCGGTGACGGAAAATCCATTGAATGCACGTTGTTTTACAGCGACATGCGCAATTCATTGGGGTTATCGCAAAGTCTGGAAATTGGCGCCTATCTTGCAACCATGAACCAGTATTTCACTGTACGGCGGGCGCGGTGCTGGGCCATGGTGGTGAGGCGCTGACCCGCAAGGCCGATGTTGCAATAATAGCCACCGAAGATTTCACTTCGCACACACCAGACCAGGCGCCCACTTGGTGAATTTGCGATCCGCAGGTTTGACAGTCCTACTCCTCTGTTCGCATATTCCAAGTAACCTATCCACAGCCCCCCAGCGACACGTTCAGCCGCGCTTCATGGATGAAATAACCCGCTGCATCATGTCGATCAGCGTGGCTTTCTCGGCCTCGCTCAGCAGACCCAGCGCCACGTCATTCTGCGCCAGAGCTGCCTGCGTCGCGTGTTCCTGCAACCCCTGCGATTTACCGGTCAGATAAATCAGTTTTGCCCGACGGTCCTTATCGCTCGGCTTACGCTCGATCAGACCGTCGCGTTCCATCCGTGACAATGTGTTGGCCATTGTCGCCTGCTCCACATCCAACCGGTGGTTCAGCATGCTCTGGGTTTGCCCGTCTTCCTGCCATAGCTCCAACAGCACCATGAACTGCGCCGGAGCCAGCCCCAGAGGCGCAATGCGCCTTTGCAGCCCGGTGGCAAACAGTCGGGCCATGTGATTGGCCAGATATCCGGCCGATTGGGACTTCGAAAAACTCATAAGATAAGAAAACACTTGCATAGCAAACTATTCAATGCTTATTTACATAGCATGCTATGCTAAAGGAATACCCCATGAAAGTCAAAGTTCACGCCATCGTCGGCACCTTGGCCTTGCTGACCATATCAACCTTCTGGGTCTCAACCCTTCTGAGCGAGTTGTTTGGTTCGTACGCGCTGATTACGACGGTCAAGACATCCATTCTATGGGGCATGCTGATCCTGATCCCGCTCATGGCGACCGCCGGGGCAACGGGGGCCGCATTGGGCAAGAAAATGCGCCTGCCGCAAGTGGCAAGGAAATCGAAACGGATGAAAATCATTGCCATCAACGGATTGATGCTGCTGTTGCCCAGTGCGGTGTTTCTGGCGATGCGGGCACAGGCCGATATATTCGACACGTGGTTTTATGCGGTTCAAACCATTGAGGTATTGGCCGGAGCGACCAACATCACGTTACTGGTGATGAACCTGAAAGACGGCCTGTCGATCAAAGCCAGACGTGCGTCGAAAGATTAGGCGCGAAGTTTTGCAAAGGACTTGGGACATCTGGCAAAGTTACATGGCTTCTAAATCGTGACCTTGATCGGGGCAGTCACCATACCCGCCCGATACGTTCGGTTGGTAACCTTCTGTCAGCGCGATACCCCTCTCTACTAACACGTCAAATATGACATGTTCTCAAAGAGAGGTCTGAATTGACATCCCCGGTTCAGATTTGCCAGCGACCTGGAGCCTCACTAAAGCCCCTTACAGCAATCACCTGCCATAGCGCGAAACCCCGGACAAATGTCGCATTAAGGCAGTCATGGCAGGTGCGTCGGCAGTAGAA
>DAOUQK010000342.1 GCA_030625695.1 Paracoccaceae bacterium
CCCCGCCCTTGCTGGCCAACCAGACATCCAACCGCTGCGCCACTGTTCTGATTGCCAGGATTTCCGCACGAAACCTGCTGGCCTGCACTTCATGCGCGAGATATCCGGCCCAGGCCAGCATCATCGCGTTATCACGCGCCATGGCGGCGCGCAGGTCGGATTTTGCCAGACATAAGGTGCGGGTCGCAACACTTGCTCTCGCGTCACAATGGTAGGTTTCGGAAAACACCGAGGCTTCGGCCAGTATCGCCCCCGGTCCGGCCCGGTGCAGGGTCAGAGCAAAGCCATCGGACAGATGGCGCAGCAGCCGAACGGCTCCGGTTTCGATCAGATACAACACCTGTACACGGTCGCCTTGGGCAAACAGCAGATTTCCGGGCTCAAACTGGCGAATCTCGTGGGGAAGGGCGCGCAAAGTGTGGATTAGGCTATTGGACATGATTGGTATCATGTACTGACTAAGGCTGATCTGACAAGAGGGTGCAAGCAACATGACCTTCAAAAGGAATCACCGATGAAGAAGACACTTATCGCCTCGGCTGCTGTATTGGCCTTTGGTCTCGCCGCTCCGGTGCTGGCGCAAACCCACTCCAGCCATGACACAACGAACCATACAGCGCACAGTGCGCAGGGGGAACAAAGAGCAGCGGTCGTTCAGGTGACCCCGATCGAAACCGGCCAATCGGCCTTTGCCGCCATCGCCGAGATTGTCGCACTGCTGCAGGCCGACCAGCATACGGATTGGAACGCTGTAAACATCGACGCTCTGCGCACGCATTTGGCGGACATGGATGCGGTCACGTTGCGGTCTGACGTCGTCACCAACCACGTCCACGGTGGCGCAGTGTTTGAAGTCACGTCGTCGGACGCCAAGGTCACCGGTTCGATCCGCCGGATGATGCTGGCGCATGGTGCAACCATGTCGGGCGCGGGCGGTATGGACATGGCTTCGGTCGAGGTCGAAGGTGGTGCGCGGATGACCGTGACCGGACCAAATCCGGCAATGATCCGCGGTTTGGGGTTTTTCGGCGTGATGACTTTGGGTATGCACCATCAGGTACATCATATGGCGCTGGCCTTGGGCGCTGACCCACATCAATAAGGCCCGCATCAATAAAAGGAATACTGAGATGAAATCTTTGGTAATTGTTTGCGCCCTGTTGGGCGCTACTCCGGCTTTTGCGATTGAGGCGCAAAAGGTGACGGACGGGGTGTGGGCGCTGGTTGGCGACCTTAGCCAGAGAAATCCGGAAAACCTTGCCAATAACGCAACCTTTGGCGTTGTGGTAACGGATGCGGGCGTGGTTCTGGTCGATCCCGGCGGTTCTTGGAATGGGGCCAAGATGATCGAGGCCGAGATTGCACAGATCACCGATTTGCCGGTGAAATACGTGATCAACACCGGCGGGCAGGATCACCGCTGGTTGGGCAACGGCTATTGGCAATCCAAAGGTGCGATGGTGATTGCCAGCGCGGCGGCGGTCGAGGATCATCAGGCACGGGGGTCTTTGCAGTTGACCATGCTTGACCAGTTGATCGGGGTCGGGCTGGACGGCACGGAAGTGGCTTATGCGGATGTGACGTTTGATACGCAGTACAGCCTGGAATTTGGCGGGCTGACCTTTCAGATCGAACATTCGGGGGCGGCGCATACGCCGGGCGACAGCTTTGTCTGGCTGGAAAGTAAAAGCACCATGTTCACCGGTGACATCGTCTATACCACGCGCATCCTTGGGGTCGGCGGGCAAAGTTCGATAACCGACTGGCCGGGCGCATTTCTGGCGATGGCCGCTTACGCGCCGACCCACGTTGTGCCGGGACACGGGCGCGCCACCACACTGGCGCATGCGCGGGCGGACACCTATGATTATCTGATGAACCTGCGGGCAAAGATTGGCGCGTTGATTGATGATGGCGGCGATATCATCGCGGCGCCGAAAGTGGATCAATCGGCGTTTTCTTATCTGGAAAACTTCGAAGGTCTGGCCGGGCGCAACGCCCAGACGGCGTATGAGCAGATGGAATGGGAATGACCTGAACTGGCAATGATCGGTAGGGTGGATTTTTAACCCACCTTGGGTGCAGTGTTGACGCGAAGGAAGGTGGGTTGAAAACCCACCCTACGGACACTTCGACCGGTGTGTATAAAGAACGGCCTCAATTCCTAGTTATAGCCGGTCATTTCCAGATAGCCGCGCCCGCTGTGGCTGCCGTTCACCTGCACCGGCCCTTCCCAATAAGGAAAGCTTGTCCCCATCCAGGCCTGTTCATTCAGTGCCCTGACGGTGACATCCAGCCCCATCTGCGCCAGTCTGACCCGCCAGACCACCGGGATTTCACGCCCGGCAACCTGCGCATATTCCAGAGGGCCCAGGCGCAGCATATCCCCGTTCAGTGCCACGACGCTACCATCGCTATTGATCCAGGTGCCGGACACAAACGGCGCTTCACCGCCGCGCAATGCAAAACCCATCATCCTTGCGCCGTCCACAAACGACAATGAAAACCAATCCCACCCGGTTTGATCCGCCGCCAATGGTTGGCTGGACCATTCCCGGTCAAGCCAGCCTTGCCCAGTCACGACCACATCGCCACCCGGCAGGTGCAACACCCCCTCAACCCTGTAAGATGGTTGAGAGTAATAGTGGCTGGCCCGCCCGTTGGCGGATTTCACTGAAAACCCATCCGCGCCGTGCAGCACCAAAGGACCCGTAGCGACAAGCCTTAGGTCATAGGCGAACTCACCCCCGCTTGCCTGCAAATTCAGCGTGTTCAGGTCATCACCGCCCATGCGCCACTCATCAATCCACGCCTCAAAGGGGGCACTGTGCACGCCCGCCTGACCAATGCCGCCGCGGGCCAGACGCTCGGCCACATAATGTTGGTCAGGCGTGGTCAAGGCCGTATGGCCCATCCACATTTGCGGGCTTTGCCAACCAGTCGCCTCTTGCGGTTTCAATCCGGATCGAAACAACGTCCATTGCACGCCGTAATCCTGCCCGTTATCGCCGCGCAAATTTGCCGTCAGATACCACCACTCAAAGCGAAAACCCGGGTGGGCGCCGTGATCTGCCGGGAACTCCAAACGATAGGCCCGGTCCGGTGTGGCATACCCTGTCGCGTCGCTGCCCAATCCGGCAAAACCTTGCGCCAGCAAGGCACATGGCCACAACAACCCCAGCACCAACCCGCACTGTATCGCACTTATCCTAACGCTCATTGGCAAACACCCGCAGCAATTCGGCTGGCGGTGCCTTTGCCAACCGGCGGGCGGGCAGGGCCGCCGCCACCACCGCGGCCACCAGGGTCAACCCCAGCAACACCAGCCAGTCCCACGGGAACAGATACATCGGCAAGCGCCAGCCAAACGCTTCGACATTGATCACCGCCAGCAACACCCACGCCAACACCAACCCCAATGGCAACGCCAAAAGCGCCGTCATTCCAGCCAACGCCAGTGATCGCGCCACCTCAAGCCGGGCCAGCCGGGCCCGTGTCAGCCCCAGCGCCCAGATCGGTGCCAATTGCGGCAGACGCATGCTCCACAGAGTCAAAAGCGAGGTCAGAATGGCAAATCCGGCCACCCCAAGGGTCAGGACATTCAATGCGCCCGTCACCACAAATGTCTTGTCAAATATCTCTAACGAACCGGCTTTGATGCTGGATTGATCCAGTACCCCGGCCAAAG
>DAOUQK010000138.1 GCA_030625695.1 Paracoccaceae bacterium
GTTGCCGCCCGCACAAACGAACCGCACAGGGTGGCGTTTTATCTGTATGAATTGGCGGCTGAATTTCACGCGCTGTGGAACCGGGGCAATGAATTGCCCGAACTTCGGTTTCTTCAACCAGACGATGCCGCCAAGAGTCAGGCAAAAATGGCGCTGGCCCTGGCGGTAAGCGTTGTTATTTCCGCCGGATTGGGTATTCTGGGCGTAACACCAGCGCAAGAAATGCGGTAAAAACCGCCACACCGCTGGTCTGTTACGAGTATTGAGGCAGATTCATCGAAACCCGACAGGCCCTTGAAGGCCACCAGATCGGGGCAGTGAGGCGGACATGGCAGATATTAACTACACGTACGACGTGTATGCTCCGGATGGGGCGCCGCAGGATGTTGCACTGGGCGTTCAAGACGTTCGATCAGACGCTCAGCCCACCCCGACAAGTTTTGGCAATGCGGTGCGGATGCTGGGGGCGGTGGCGTCGTTGGCATTGGTGGCAGGCGTTGGCATCTGGGGCTATAAACTGATCGCGCGCGATGTCAGTGGGGTGCCCGTGGTGCGCGCCCTGGCCGGGCCGATGCGCATTCAGCCGGTTGATCCTGGCGGCTTGCAGGCCGATCATCAGGGGCTGGCGGTAAATGCGGTGGCGGCGGACGGAACGGCGGCGGCGACGGCGGACCGGCTGATGTTGGCGCCATCTCCGGTGGAACTGGCGATGGAAGATGCGCCAATCGGGCAATCCGTGGTTGGGGCTGAGGTCGCTCAGAACGATAATCAGGGACCTGTCGTGGCATTCGATCCGCAGGTTGAAAAACTCGCCTCGATGTCAGTCGAGGCGCTGGTGGATCAGTTGACGGGGCAAAAGCCCGGTCTGGATGAAACATCTGATCCCGCCGCTGCTTCAGATCAACAGGCCGAGGATCAGGCCGCAGTTGGGCCAGATGTTCGGCCAGAAGTTCTGATGCAAGACACAGACCAAACCGATACTGAAACAACCGAGGCCGAGGTTGTCCTGGCCGCAGTTGTGAGCGGCCCCGGTGTTACGCGCTCATTGCGTCCACAGGTTCGCCCGGCCCGGCTGGTTACCTCTGGCGGTACGTCCGGCGTTCTGACGGCAGCGATAAACGGGGCAATTAATACCTTGGCGCAGATCGAAGTTGACCCAAACAGCCTGCCGGTCGGTACCCGTCTGGCCCAGTTGGGGGCCTATGATGGAGCCGATGTGGCGCGCGGAGAATGGGATAAGATGACCATAAAATTCACCGAGTATTTCGAAGGCAAACAACGGGTTATCCAAAAGGCAAGCAGTGGTGGGCGGACCTTCTATCGCCTGCGCGCCATGGGTTTTGAAGACCTGAGTGCGGCGCGGCGGTTCTGTTCGGCACTGGTGTCGGAAAACGCCGATTGCATCCCCGTGACCACACGGTGACCTACGGCGCCTGCATCCTTGACGCCACCGGATTACGCCTGACGGTTGAGGAAAAGGCACTGTTTCGCGACACAGACCCGTTTGGCTTTATCCTGTTTGCCCGCAATATCGACAGTGCCGATCAGACCCGCGCCTTGTGCGAAGATTTCCGCGACGCGGTCGGGCGTGAATGCTTTGTCACCATTGATCAGGAAGGTGGGCGGGTTCAACGGTATCGTGCACCCTTGGGGCGCAATTGGCTGCCCCCGTTGGATCATGTGGCGCGTGCCGGCAAAGATGCCGAACAGGCCATGTACCTGCGGTATCGTCTGATTGCTGATGAACTGCGCAAGTTGGGTATCGACAGCAACTGTGCACCAATGATTGATCTGGCCGGTCCGCAGACCCACGCATTTCTGAAAAACCGCTGTTACGGCGACGACCCTGACCTCGTGGCTGTTCTGGGCCGCGCTGTGGCCAACGGATTGCTGGATGGCGGGGTTGTGCCGGTGGTCAAACATATGCCCGGTCACGGGCGGTCAGTGATGGACAGCCACTTCGATTTACCGCAGGTCGATACCGATATGGAAGAGTTGGATGACACCGATTTTGCCCCGTTCCGCGCCTTGAATGACCTGCCCATGGGCATGACCGCGCATCAGGTGTTTCAGGCGATTGATCCGGCCCCCGCGACGCTTTCGCCCGCTATGATCACCCTGATCCGCGACCAGATTGGCTTTGACGGGTTGATCATGACTGACGATATTTCGATGAAGGCACTTGGCGGCTCGCTGGGTGATACTGCGCGTGCGGCGATTCATGCGGGCTGCGACGTGGTTCTGGGCTGCAATCAAACGCTTGAGGTACGCGCCGAGGTGGCCGAGGCGGCGGGCGAGATGACCAAAGCGGCGCAGATCCGGGCCGAAGCGGCATTGGCCGCGCGTCACACACCACAGGAACTTGACATTACGGCGGCCGAGGCCGACCTTGCGCGCCTGATGGGCGGGCAGGTGTATGAGCGATAATCTGTTTCAGGAAGACAAGGTATCGGTGACCGACCGGCTGGCGGCCGAGGCGTTGATTATTGATGTGGATGGGTACGAAGGGCCGCTGGACGTGCTGCTGACCTTGTCGCGCACGCAAAAGGTTGATCTGCGCAAAATTTCGGTGCTGGATCTGGCACGGCAATATTTGGTGTTTGTCGAGAAGGCCAAGGAACTGCGGCTGGAACTGGCCGCTGATTATCTGGTGATGGCGGCTTGGCTGGCGTTCCTGAAATCGCGTCTGTTACTGCCGCCCGATCCAACCGAAGAGGGGCCAAGCGGTGAAGAACTGGCCGCACATCTGGCGTTTCAACTGGAACGTTTGCAGGCAATGCGCGACGTTGCCGCCCGACTGATGGCCTGTGACCGGCTGGGCCGCGATTTCTTTGCGCGCGGGCAGGGCGAGGATGTGACCCGGATCAAAACCGTGCGTTATACCGCCACCCTGTTGGATTTGATGCAAGGCTATGCGCGCATTCGCACCCGCGATGATTTCCGTCCCTTTGTGATGGATCGGGAGTCTGTTTTCACCATGGAACAGGCGTTGGAGCGGATGCGTGGATTGATCGGCTATGGTGGTCGTTGGACCGACATGGCATCTTACCTGCCCGAAGGCTGGGATAATGACCCGGTGCGGCGGCGTTCGGCCACCGCGTCGACCTTTGCCGCCTCGCTGGAACTGGTGAAAGAGGGGCATTTGGAAATACGCCAATCCGAGGTGTTCGCCCCGATTGAACTGCGAAAAGTTGATGGAACTAAGTGATGCAAGACCCTGAAGAGATAGAACAAAGCCTGTTCGAAGCCCCACCTATGGCAGAACAGGAACGCATGTGCGAAGCGGTGTTATTCGCCAGCGCCGACCCGGTCAGTGTGCGCGATCTTGAGGCCCGCCTGCCGCATGGCAGCGATGTGCCGCAAGCGTTGACCCTGTTGCAAAAGCGCTATGAAGGACGCGGGGTTCGGGTGGTCAAGGTGGGCGATACCTGGGCCATGCGCACAGCACCCGACCTTGGGTTCCTGATGCAGAAAGAAACGGTCGAGACCCGCAAACTTTCGCGCGCTGCAATCGAGACCCTGGCGATCATCGCCTATCATCAACCCGCCACACGGGCCGAGATTGAAGAGATACGTGGTGTGTCAGTGTCACGGGGCACGATTGACCAATTGCTGGGGTTGGAATGGATCAGGTTGGGGCGGCGCAAGATGACGCCGGGGCGGCCGGTAACATTTGTCGTCACGCCGGTGTTTCTTGACCATTTTGGGTTGGAAACGGCACGCGATCTGCCGGGTCTGAAAGAGCTGCGCGCGGCCGGCCTGTTGGAAAACCGCCCCCCTCCGGGAGAAGCCTTTGGCGAAGATGCGGACGATTCTCAGCCGGAGCTGTTTGAGGAGGATTGAACCGCCCCCAAAATGGCGTATTTCCTTGTTAGGATAAGGTGAGGCAGCATCGAAAGGGATTTGGCATGAACCAGATCATCAACATGATAATGCGCATCCTGATGCGCAAGGCGATCAATTCAGGCATCAATGCCAGCATTGGTGCTGCCTCGGGCATGGCGCGGCGTCGCAAGCAAAATCGCGGCGAAGCGACCCCTGAAGAGCTGTCAGAAGGTGATCGCAAGCACCAGCAGAACCTGCAAGTTCAGGCCAAGCAGGCGAGAAAACTGGCGCGCATGGGGCGACGGATTTCCAAGCTATAAAGACAGCGCTGCGTTATTCTGCGGGAACTGGTTGTGCCATCCCAAGCATCCGGAATTCGCCAGAATCTGCCATCTCTTCCAACTCTTCCAAACGCGCGCCAAACTTGGGCGCGTCCAACCGAGAGATCACATTGCGGCACAACACTGCCAGCAAACCATAGCGCTTTTCTTTCTCAAGTATGCCCCGTAATGCATTGAGATAAAACATATTTACCCGGCGCGCACGGTAAAGGTCATAAAACGCCGCTTTGGTCAACTTACTGGTCCCGGCAAGCGTCAGAAGGCGATACAGCATGTTCATTTCTATCAGTTGCGTCTGCAATGCCCCGCCCATTCCGGGCATTTTCAGGCGCGTCACATTCGGGCGTGCAAACAATGTCGCATGCATCGCGTCCAATTCCTGACGCGGATCATAAACGATGAATGCCCGCGCCGCCGCGTCGAGCATATCAGGCGCAAAGCCAAACCGGTCGCGAAATGAAGTACGGCGCATTTCTGGAAACCGATCGTCCCATTCGCTCATCTCGGGGTCAAGCGTCGCCTGTGGTTGGATCGCCACCACCGTGGCCCCTGGTGACACCACGGAAAACGCCGCAGCGCTATAACCACAAGGCCCGGCGCCGTAAAATACCACAGTTTCGAAATCGTCGAAAAACCCGTCATCAATCAGTTGATCAAAAAAGCTGTAAACCTCATCATCTCGGAACCAGGTATCGCCGTTCGACATGATGCACATGTTCGACCAGCCCAACGCCCGGACCATTTCAAACCCAAACGGTTGCGCCGTCTGCGACAGGGACCGAATGCCTTGCGTGGTTTCAAACGTCACCAACAGGGTGTCCTTGCCGTCGATGAACGTCGCAAAATGCCGCTTACCAAGCAATTGATGCATGCCGTTTTCATCGGCCACAGCAATCAAGCGGGCCTGCCATTCGCGCCGACCCAGATTGGCCAGAGAACTGTCGATACTGTTAATTTCGTCCTGCATGAACCTGTCCTTGGATACCTCTCCACGCACCGGTTTGGGTCCGGACCAGCGTGGGCTGGGTGCCTTCTGACAACAGGGATACCGCTAAAATGCGGCTAAAATTGGATATTCATTGGATAATTCCGGCCGGAATTGCCGTTACTTAAGGGTTTTTTTGACCCATCCGCGCATGCCTCGCCAGTTTTCGCGCCGTATTGGCGTCAATCGGCCGGGATGGCGGTGTCATCAGCAGGCGGGAATAAAGCGCGCGCGGGCCATCACGCATCATCAGGGTTTCAAAGCGTTGCTTGCGCCATTCAACGCCCTGTTCATGTAAACGCGCCAATTCCGGGTCGGCCTTCAAAGCCTGTAAAAGCGGCCCGCTTTGCGGCGCAATCGCCTGCACCGAGGTGTCGCGATCGGTGTTGAAATTCCGTTCGACCCAGTAATCAAGCATCATCTGATCTTTGTGATTGACCCGTCCCCGGTCAGACTTCAGCACAAAACTTTCCATTGCACCCAACACATAATGGTTCAACTGCGCCAGCTTGAACAACGGGCGGCCATAGTCCGAAAACAGGCGTTTTGTTTTGAAATCATCGCCTAATTTGCGCCCTGCACCATCAAACCAACGCGCGTCCTTCAGCCGCGTTTTATCCGGGCTGCGCGGGCGATGAACTCCCAACTTCCCATACGTTCCATCATTGCGATACAGCGTCTTGAACATCGCGGCGCGCCAGGGCCAATGGATCACCTCAGGGGCGCATCCGGTGAAAACTTCGGTAACTGCGCGATCTTCGTAGGCGGTGATCCCGTCGTTGCCAAACAGCCGCCAGGTCATGGTGATTGCCGTTGCCTCGGGCAGGGCGTTGATCAGCGCGGGCAGGGTGTGGTCGCCGACGTGGATGTTGACAAATTCGTCGATATCCATGGTCATGATCCAATCGGCCTGACGCACGATGTCCAACCCGTCACCCTGTTTCAGCGCCGTGAACTGAATGCCGCCCTTGTCATAAGGGCCATCATTGCGAATATGGGTCACTTGGCCCATCTCGGCCAAACGATCAAGCATCGTGTCACTGCCATCCTGACAGTTGTTCGAGAACACAAGTATGTCGGTAAACCCAACGGCCCGGTGGTGCGTCAGCCATTCCAACAGAAAGGCTGATTCATTTCGGATTGTAAGAACAGCAAGGTATTTCAGTGTATTACAGTCCATATATAATGTGACACATTAAGGCGTTTTGTGGTGGTGAGTGCCTCAATAAATCATGCCACCTCCCAAGGCATGCGTCAACGCCAAGCGATCCGCTTGACGTCGCAGGCAAGTCATGACCTGTTAGGCGCCATGCAGATACCCACCTCAATCGACGCCGTTCAGACCATGCTTGGCGAACAGAATTACATCTGTTCCCGCGCCTTGGCCACGGTAGTGTTCCTGTCCCTGAAACTGGGCCGCCCACTGTTTCTGGAAGGCGAAGCCGGAGTCGGCAAGACCGAAATCGCCAAGGCCCTCGCGGCCGGGCTGAACCGTCGCCTGATCCGGTTGCAATGTTACGAAGGGCTGGACATCTCAAGTGCGGTTTACGAATGGAACTTTCCGGCCCAGATGATCGCCATCCGCACCGCCGAGGCCTCAGGTGCTGCGGATCGCGCCGCGTTGCAAACTGAACTGTTCAGCGACGAATTCCTGGTCGAACGCCCCCTGCTTGAGGCAATGCGCCCCGACAAAAACGGCGCGCCCGTCCTGTTGATCGACGAACTTGACCGAACGGACGAACCGTTTGAGGCGTTCCTGATGGAGGCGCTCAGCGACTTTCAAATCACCATCCCCGAACTTGGGACCATCAAAGCGCCCGAGCCCCCCATCGTCATCCTGACGTCCAACCGCACCCGCGAAGTGCACGACGCGTTGAAACGCCGTTGCCTCTATCACTGGGTTGACTACCCCAATTTTGAGAGCGAAGTCGAAATCCTGCACGCCCGCGCGCCCGAAGCCACCGAAACCCTGTCGCGCCAAGTGGTCGCCTTCGTACAACAGTTACGCACTGAAGATCTGTTCAAGAAACCCGGCGTCGCCGAAACCATAGACTGGGCCAAATGCCTGCTGGCGCTCGACGTGATCAACCTCTCGCCCGAGGTCATTGCCGACACTCTTGGGGCAATCCTGAAATACCAGGACGACATCGCCAAACTACAGGGTTCCGAAGCCAAGCGCATCCTTGATCAGGCCAAAGCCTCATTAGAACCTGTCTAATGCATCTTTGGTCCTTAAATATCCCCACCCTAGATAACTGGGGGTGTGGGGGGCAGACAGCCCCCCATTCCGGACCAAATGGTTGAGTACCTCCCGCTAGAATTACCGGAAAACCCAAAATTACCCCAAAACATTATCCACTTTGCCCGTGCCTTGCGCAAAGCAGGCCTGCCCATCGGTCCAGGCCGAGTGATCGACGCGATCCGGGCAGTCGAAGCGGCTGGCTTCACAGAAAAACGTGACTTCTACTGGACCCTGCATGCCTGCTTCGTGAACCGCCCCGAACACCGCACAGTTTTCGCGCAAATCTTCCGCCTTTACTGGCGCGACCCGCGTTACCTTGAACATATGATGGCGATGATGCTGCCGGCCATTCGCGGCGTGCAAGAGGACCGCCCGGCGCAAGCGGCCGAAAAACGCGCCGCCGAGGCGTTGCTGGATGGTGCCATGCGCGATGCCCCTGAGGATGGCGCCAAAGGGCCGGACGAAGATACCCAGATTGAGGTCGACGCCTCGCTGACCATGTCCAGCGAAGAACGCCTGCGTTCGCTGGACTTTGAACAGATGAGCACCGACGAAATGGCGCAGGCCAAACGCATGCTGGCGCGCCTGTCATTGCCGGTTAAACCAATCCCCTCACGGCGCGGTATGGCCAGCCTGAGGGGCCACAAAATCGATTGGCGCCGCACTCTGCGCGCCTCAATGCGACAGGGCGGCGAGATGCACGATATTGCCCGGCTGACCCCGCGTCCGAGGTGGCCCAATCTGGTGGTGCTCTGCGACATTTCCGGTTCGATGAGCCAATACAGCCGTATCATCCTGCATTTTCTGCATGCGGTTTCTAATGCCAAAGGGGCGGG
The DNA here is from genome assembly GCA_030625695.1 of Paracoccaceae bacterium. Taxonomy (GTDB): domain Bacteria; phylum Pseudomonadota; class Alphaproteobacteria; order Rhodobacterales; family Rhodobacteraceae; genus NVQY01. The sequence continues at coordinate 8,230 of DAOUQK010000138.1, forward strand.
TTGGGCACGCGTTCATGCCTTCACATTTGGCACCGAACTGACAAATATAACCCGCCATTTGAAACAACGTGACGTGGACGCAGCCCTCGCCTCAGCCGGGGCCGAAGCACAGGATTGGGAAGGTGGGACGCGCATTGGTCAATGCCTGCACGCCTTCAACCGCAACTGGTCACGCCGGGTTATGGGGCAGGGGGCGGTGGTATTGTTGATCACCGACGGGCTGGACCGGGATGACCCGGAGGCACTGGCACGCGAAATGCAGCGCCTGCATCTTAGTGCTCGGCGTCTGATCTGGCTCAACCCGCTGCTGCGGTGGGAGGGGTTTGCCCCCAAGGCGCGCGGCATCAACGCCATGCTGCGTCATGTAGACAGCTTTAGGGCCGGTCATTCC